>JADEXJ010000049.1 GCA_015207195.1 Pleurocapsales cyanobacterium LEGE 10410 | reverse complement strand
GTTCGCGATCGTGTAGCCAGGGTGCAACTAAAGCCACCGACTGAATATCTTCGCTTTGGACTGCTGCATCTGCCATATATCCAGAACTGGCGCAGATTCCCAAACCCGCAATTTTGCCTGCGTCTACTTCTTCTCTGGTAGCTAAATAACCAGCAGCAGCAACGATATCTTCAGTCTTGTTTGCAGGATTTTCCAACTGACGCTGTTCTCCTTCTGACTCTCCCCAGTTGCGGAAATCAAAGACTAAGGCTGCATAACCGCGATCTGCCATCTCTTCGGCATAGTTGGCAGGCATCTGTTCTTTTACTGTCGTCCACGCCCCAGTAATTACTGTCCCTGGTAATTTAGTTCCTTCTTGGTAGTCATCGGGAAGATAAAGATTGCCTACTAAAGTTTGGTCGTTACTTTCAAAGGTAACTTCTTTAACCTGTGCTGCTTGGGCTTTCGTGGATAAAGATAGTAAAAGTGTGGCAATGGTAGAAGTAGCTATAAATAAATTTTTCATTAAAATAATTTAGTTGCTAAATTAGACATGATTTTCTGAATCGACTGCTTTAACTGCGATTGAGATTACATTACTTAGTTAGATCGATAAATGTCTTTCCTTTTATTGTGGTTTTTTTATCAGTCTTGCTGTTTGAGTTTGCTTAGACTTTTATAGCCGTACAAAGTTACGTTGGGACAAGTAAAGTTATTAGTTCGTAAGTAGCAAGTAGCAAGTCCCCAAAGGGATACCGTAAACATATACTTTAGGAATCCTTTAGGGACGCAGCATAAACGGATCGCCCGTTCGCTATCACAACCCGAAAAATGCCTCAAAAATAACTGAAAGGTATTGATAGTGTAGGTATGATTACTTTAGCCCTCTAACTCCTAATAATGGGAGAATGTATATCGGACTAATTCCCAATGGGACAACAGCAACCAGATCGCCCTAACAACTCAACTACCGATAACCTACTTCAAGCAGCAGCAGATTGTGCGAGTACCTTGCTGAGTGATGAGAATTTTGAACGGGGTGTTAATCGAGCGTTAGAAATATTAGGAAAGAGTGCGGATGCAGATAGGTTGGCGATCGCAGAGCAACATGACGATCTGACAAGTCAAACTTTAGGTTATGTAGTTGTACAATACGAATGGCTATCTCCTAATGCTAGTTCTCAGCTTCATCACCCCGAATTAAACCGCGTTAGCTGCGATACATTTACTGAAGAACACTACCAGCTTTTATTAGGTAAGCATTGGGGTGGCTTAATTGAAAGTTTTCCCGAAGCATTTCGTAGTGGACAAGAAAAAATAGAGGTAAAAGCTACCTATTCTATTCCTATTACAGTTGAGGGAAGATACTGGGGCATTCTTGGCTTAGATTTTTGTCGCCTAGCTAGGGAATTGAGCGAGGCAGAAATTGCGGTACTGAAAACTGCTGCTACCTGTATCGGGAGTGTGATCCAAAGAGAACGCGATCGCCAAACTAAAGAATCAGCGGAACGCAATTTTCTATTAGAAAGAGAAAAAGCAGCACAACAAAAAGCAGTCCAGTTAGAAGAACATAATCGAGTTTTAGAGAAGCGCGATCGCATTTTGGCAGCTACCGCCGAAGCCTCTAATGTTTTGTTGACGGGAGCAGATTTTGATGAGGCGGTAAATAGAGCATTGCAGATTATTGGAGAAAGTATTGATACAGATCGCATCGCTATTGTAGAAAATTTTGATAACCCATCCAATCTTTCATATCTGTATTGGAAAATTACCTATGAATGGGATTCGCCAGATACTATTTCCCAAATGAATCATCCAGAGGTAGCACAGGGAAGCTACGAGGGAATAGAAGAATGGTATGAAATTTTTACTAAAGGTCAAACAATTAGCTGCCAGCTAGAAGAACTACCCGAACCTTTTCGGAGCAAAATGGCGAAAATCGGTTTAAAAACCATTCATACTGTACCTATTTTTATTGAAGGCAAATACTGGGGAAATGTTGGTATTGATGACTGTCGGGAAGCAACGCACCGTAGCGAAGCGGAGCTAAGCATTTTAAAAACTGCTGCTGCCTGCATTGGGGGTGCAATTGAACGAGAACGAACCCGACGGGCAAAAGAACAAGCCGATCGCAATATTTTACTTGAAAGAGAAAAAGCAGCGCAACAAAGAGCCATTGAGTTAGCCGAATACAACAGAGTTTTAGAACAGCGAGATAAGATTTTAGCAGCCACCGCAGAAGCTTCTAATGTTTTGTTGACGGGGGCGGATTTTGATAAAGCGGTAAATACAGCATTAAAGATTATTGGAGAAACTATCGATACAGATCGGGTTGCAGTTATTGAAAATTGGCATAATCCATCCCAGCCATCGATTCCCTACTGGAAAATACTATACGAATGGAATTCAGCTTATGCTATTTCACAGTCTGCTCATTCAGAAGTATCACAGGGAAGTTGGGAAGGAATAGAAGAATGGTATAAGCTTCTGAGCGAAGGGCAAAGCATTAGCTGTCGAATAGAGGAAATGCCCGAACCGTTTCGTAGCGGACAAGCCAAACTAGATGTAAAAGTGCTTTATGAAGTTCCTATTTTCGTAGAGGGTGAATACTGGGGAGCGACTGGCTTTGATGACTGTCGGGAAGCAACGCACCGTAGCGAAGCGGAACTAAGCATTTTAAAAACTGCTGCTGCCTGTATTGGGGGGGCAATCGAGCGTGAACGCACCAGACGGGCAAAAGAACAAGCCGATCGCAATGTTTTATTAGAAAGGGAAAGATCGGCGCAAGAGAGAGCTAAACTGCTGCAAGCTGTAGCTACTGTTGCTAATTCCCTGTTGCGATCGCCAGACTACAAAACCGCATTACCAGAAGTTTTACAAATCTTAGGAGAAGCAGCCCAGAGCGATCGCTGTAGCCTAGTGCAAAACGTTCCCGATCCCGTTACGGGTGAAGCAGCCGTAAAAATCTTTGCTGAATGGTGTCGAGAAGGAATTAGAGCTTCAGTTGACTGTACGCCAGAATTAGAAACCGCCTTACTTTGGTCGGATTTTCCGCAATTTCAAGACAAACTTACTCAAGGAGAAGTTTATAGTTTTTCGATCGACGAGCTAGATGAACCCGCTAAGAGTATCTTACAAGCACAGGGCAATGTTTCCATGACCTCGGTTCCCATTATGGTGCAGGGAGAATTTTGGGGCGTGTTTAGTTTTGATTATTGCCGAGAAGCGCGAGTATTTGCCGAGACAGATACAGCAGTTTTTGCCATTGCAGTAGATAGTATTTCCGCAGCCATAGAAAGAGAAAAACAAGACGAGGCGTTAAAAGCATCCGAAAAACGCTATCGCACTCTATTTGAGTTGAGTAATGAGGGAATTTATCGGTTTGAGTTTGATGAACCAATTCCCGTATCGCTACCGATTGAAGAACGATTAGAACTTGGTTATCGTAATAATCGGATTGTTATTGCCAATCAGGTTTTTGCACAACAGTATGGTTTTGAAAGTTTAGAAGAAGTAATCGGGAATAAGGTTAATGATTTTTATATCTCCAATTCAGAAGTCAATCGAGAAATTAATCGAAAAATAATTAGTGATGAATTTAGAATCTACAATGCAGAAACAGAAGAAATAGATCGCTTAGGCAACCGACGCTATCTTCTGGGAAACGTAGTTACTGAAGTGGAAGATGGTTACATAATTGGTGGTTGGGGAACACAAACCGATATTACGGAACTCAAACGAGCGCAACAGGCATTACTCGAAGCCGAACGGCAACGGGTAGCACAATTAGAAAAAAGTAACCAAGTCTTATCTTTACGAGATAGATGGTTAGAAGCTACCGCTAATGCAGCCAACCGCTTACTAGCAACACCCGATCTCGATGCGGGAATTAATGCAGCCTTGAAGATGTTGGGAGAAAGTTTAGATTGCGATCGTGTCTGCATCTTGCAGAATTTTGAAGATAATACAGGCGAGACTTTAGGTTTCTTGCGTTTAATTTACGAATGGGATTC
The DNA here is from genome assembly GCA_015207195.1 of Pleurocapsales cyanobacterium LEGE 10410. Classification (GTDB taxonomy): domain Bacteria; phylum Cyanobacteriota; class Cyanobacteriia; order Cyanobacteriales; family Xenococcaceae; genus Waterburya. Next base: position 33,962 of record JADEXJ010000049.1, on the reverse strand, counting down.
TCCCTATGCCAGTTGTCAAATTTCTCAAACAGAATGGCTTGAATTTCCTTGGGAAGAACTAAAAGACTGGTTAAGTAAAGAAAAAATAAAAGACTGGGCTGGTGGAATTATTGAAGAATTACCAGAACCGTTTCGTAGCGGACAAATAGAACTAGGAGTAAAATCTCTTTATAACGTACCGATTTTTGTTAATGGTAACTATTGGGGAACTTTCGGTATTGATTTTTGCCGAGAAGCTAGACGTTTAACTCCACCAGAAATTGCGGTATTCAAAACCGCAGCAAGCTGTGTGGGTAGTGCCATTTACCGCCAGCAGATTCAACAGCAACGAGAAGAAGCTGAAACAACTATCATACTCGAACGGGAACAAGCAGCCCAGGAAAAAGCAGCAGAATTAACTAAAGTAAATGCCGTTCTTTCGCGAAGCTTGGGTAAGCTAACCGATACTGCCGATCTAGATGAATTTCTTGGTGAGGTAGTTTTAGAAATTACCCGCCAAGTCGGTGCGGTTTGTGGGCATATTTTCCTATACGATGCCGATAATCATACTCTTCAACAACGCCTGACAGTAAGGCATGGTAGGATTTACCAAGGAGCAGCCGAACACGATCCAACTCTTTTCCATTCACCTTTTGCAGCCGATATAACCCCTGGTTTTCAATATATGTTGGAGACAGGAGAAATTGTTTCTCTTAACACTACAGACACTTCCGAGCTATTTTGGGATGGAACTATAGAATGGCATCGGCGCATGGGACATCAAGAGGCTGCTGCTGTTGCTTTAATGATTGGAGACAAACCCCTTGGTATGCTAGGTTTGGCTTTTGACCACAAATCAGCCCTCAAACCCGAAGAATTGGAGTTAATCTACGCCCTAACCAATCAGGCATCTTTAGCCATTCAACTGACTAATTTAGCTGAAGCAGCTAAAAAATCGGCTCTCATCGCAGAACGTACCCGCATGGCGCGAGAAATACACGATACCCTCGCTCAAGCCTTTGGCGGTATCCTGATGCAGCTACAGGTAGCAGAATACTTTTTTAATAGCAAGCCCGAAAAAGTTCGCAGCCATATCAATACTGCCTGCATTCTGGCACAAGATGCTCTAGCAGAAGCAAGACGCACCGTTTGGTTTCTCTATCAAGACGACTTACAATATCAAGACTTGGCAACCCTAATCCCCAAAGTCGCCCAACACTTAACCGCCGATACAGGGGTGGAAATAGAAGTGACTATTTTAGGAGAAGCTTACCCACTTAAAGCTAGCCTGGGAATGAATTTACTGCGAATCGTCCAAGAAGCGATCGCCAACACTCTTAAACACGCCAACGCCAGCAAGATCGCGATTAAACTAACCTACGAACCCCAACAGCTATCTTTACAAGTGCGGGATAACGGAACTGGTTTCGATACCAGCCAGCAAAGCCTCGGTTTTGGACTTATGGGGATGCAGCAACGGGCAAAGAACTTGGGAGGACAGTTAACTGTTAGTAGTATTTTAGGTGAAGGTACGAAAATTGCTCTTGTTGTGGAAGTAGGGAGTAGGGAGTAGGGAGTAGGGAGTAGGGAGTAGAAAGTCCCCATTCGGGGATCAGATAGGGAGTAAAAAAGTTTTTATAGGTTTTGGGAATAGTAAGTAGCAAGTGAAGTTTTTTTTTGCGATCTCAATATATGAGTAATGATGGTAAAGATATTAGTATCCAACAGAGAACGAAAGTATTTGCTATTAGAGTGATAAAGGCTTACGTGGAATTAAACAAAAAACATTATGATGACGCTGCAAAGGTATTAGCCAAACAGTTCTTACGTTCTGGTACTTCTATTGGAGCGAACTGTGCAGAAGCCAAGTTTGCTCAGTCGAGAGCAGATTTTCTATCAAAATATTCTATTGCGCTAAAAGAGGCTTCTGAATGCCAATATTGGGTTGAAGTAATGATTGATTCCAATATCGTATCTGAAGCTAGATTCAGTAAAATGCTACCAGAACTTGACAGAGTAATCAAAATACTTATTTCTACCACCAAAAAACTAAAACAAAACAAGTAAAAAAACTCACTACTCACTACTCACTACTCATTCTGGTAGTTGCTCTGGATCGATGCCCTGCGATCGCAAATAGGCTTCTAACCTTTCTGCTCGTTGTCGTTCCTGCTCGGCTCTTTGTCGTTGCTGTTCTTCTCCACTCAAATGGCGATCGCCCTGCGCGTCGTACCAGGTAAGAATTTCTTGAGTTATCCCCCCTATTTGTGCTTCATAGCGACCAATACCCAAACCCACTTCGCTCATCCAGTAGGGTTCGCCGATTTGCAGTTGATAGCTGCCATTCTCTAGCTTATATATTTCCACGGGTTGATGGCGATCGCGCTGCCAAAATTCAGGGTTATAAACTACATAGTACAGTACCCCTAGCTTGGCATAGAGATCCATCTTGTCTGTATATTCATTGCCTGGCTGATGGGAAACCATTTCCAGCACCCAAATCGGCACAATTCCTTCTTCTTCCCAAACTACGTAGCTACGTCGCGATTTGCCCCCCTTTTTGCGTTCTACTCCCAAACTCAAAAACGCATCTGGTACGACAGGTACGCGAGGATTTAATCCAGTAGTGTGATAGATTGCCATATCTACCCCAAAATACCAATCTAAACGCTCAGACCATACATGAGTCAAGAGCAACAGCAGTAGATTAGGCAAAAGATTTTGGTCTTCATTATCCACGGGAATATCATCCGAACAGGGAAGTTCCTCAGCACTGGGTAAATGTCGATTGAGGTATGAAAACGCCACGGGTCTTTCTCCTACGTGGTTTGGTAATGGTTTGATTCTAGCAAAGATGTGAAACAAGTAGGAAGTAGGGAGTAGGGAGTAGGGAGTAGGGAGTAGGGAGTAGCAATTTTTTAAAGCGTCCCGACGTTAAATACGCAAGGCTACAAGGTTATTGACCGAGAACTAAAAGATTTGCGAGCGAGAAGTTCGGGATTGAAATCTGCTTGAGGAAAGTCTAGGATGATAAAAGTTCGTGTTGAAGCTATTAACCCATTCAGGAAACTCTCAATCGTTTAATTCGTCATGAGTTCAGAGATTCGGATTATTATTGCTGACGACCATCCCATTGTCCGACAGGGATTAGTAGCACTGCTGGATGACCAAGAAGACATGAATGTGGTTGCCGAACTCAATAATGGACGAGAGGCGATCGCCGAATATCGCGAGCTACAGCCCGATATCGCCATTCTCGACCTGCGGATGCCCCAGATTGGCGGTGTAGAGGCAATTCAAACCATCCGTGCCGAGTTTCCCACTGCCTGCATTATTATGTTCACTATCTATGACACCGATGAAGATATCTATCGCGGGCTACAGGCGGGAGCAAAGTCTTATCTCTTGAAAGATACGCCTTGTGAGAAGATTTTAGAAATTATTCGTACCGTTCATGGAGGTAAACGCTATATTCCTACAGGGGTCAGCCTCAAGCTAGCAGAACGTTTAGAACGACCCAATTTAACCAAACGGGAAACAGAAGTTCTGCAACAGATTGCTTATGGTAGGAATAACCAAGAAATCGGCGATATACTGACTATCTCCGAAGCTACGGTTAAGTTTCATATCAACAATATTTTCGCTAAACTAGATGTCAGCGATCGCACTCAGGCGGTAATTGAAGCCCTCAAGCGGGGACTGACACAGTTGGAAACTCAGAATGAGTAGAGTTACTCCCTACTTCCTACTTCCTGTCTTGAACGAGAACCATTCATCTTGTCTGCCTGTTCCTTCATCGGCGAGAGATCGCGACAGTTATCTTTAAAACGACAGAAAAGTGAAGCAATGACGATATACAACACGGGAACGATAAATAGACTCAAGAAAGTAGCGACTACCATGCCACCGAAAACAGCCGTACCCAATGATTGACGACTAGCAGCCCCCGCACCCGTGGCGATAGTTAAGGGGAAAGATACCGAGTAAAGTAGAGATAGCGGTCATGATAATGGGGCGCAGACGTTGTTCTGATGCTTGTAAGGCTGCTTTAGTAATAGAAAGCCCCTGTTCTCTTAACTGATTGGTAAATTCCACAATCAGAATTGCGTTTTTACTCGCCAAACCGATCAGCATAACTAAACCCACTTGACAGTAGACATCATTGGGAAAGCCCCGCAGCCAAACAGCTAACAGCGCACCCAACATCGCTAGGGGGACGGCTAACATGATTATAATTGGGTCGATAAAGTTTTCATACTGGGCTGCTAGTACCAGAAATACGAACACCAAACCCAGAGCAAAGATAAACGGTGCTTGTCCCCCCGATTCTTGTTCTTCTAGTGAAATACCCGACCATTCAAAGCCCATATTATTAGGTAAAACTTCGGCTGCAATTCTTTCCATTGCTGCGATCGCCTGACCCGAACTGTAGCCATCGGCAGCATTGCCGTTGATTTCTATCGAGCGAAAGAGATTATAGTGATTAATAGTTTGTGGTCCTGTAGTCGATTCAAAACTCAAGACATTTCCCAGAGGAATCATGTCACCTGTATCAGAGCGCACGTATAGAGCTTCGATCGCCTGGGGATTGGTGCGAAACTCCCCGTCAGCCTGAACGTAAACCCGATAGGTACGCCCAAAAGCATTAAAGTCATTGACGTATTGGGAACCGATATAGCCCTGTATGGTGTTGAGAATTTCATCGATCGGAATTTGTAGAGCCTGAGCGCGATCGCGATCGATTTCAATACTCATTTGCGGAGAGTTAGCGGTATAGGTACTAAATACTCCCTGAAGTTCTGGTGCTTCGTTGGCGCGGGCGATTAACTGATTCATGGCATCGACAAAAACCTGAATATCGTTGTTACCCCGATCCTGTAGTTGGAAGACAAAACCTCCGACATTACCCAAGCCCTGAATGGCGGGACGACCAAAAGAGAGAATATTGGCTTCTTGAATTTGGGATAGGGGTTCGGCAATTTTGGCAATTACGTTCTGTTGTGATTCTTCCGCAGTGCGATCGCCCCAAGGTCTTAAAGGGGCAAAGACAATGCCGTTATTGGCAGTATTCCCATTGAAGCTAAAGCCACCTAAAGTAAAAGTCCCCTCAATTTCTGGTACTTCTGATAGTGTTTGTTCTACCTTCTCTAAGACTCTACTGGTATAGTCCAAAGATACTCCTTCAGGTGCTTGGACGATGTTGATAATTAAGCCCAAATCTTCATCAGGTAAAAATGCCGTAGGAACGTTGGTATAAAGCCAGCCAGCAGCCACTAATAAGACGGCAAAACCGCCTAAAACCACCAGACGCATTTTAGTTAAGACATCTAGAGACTTTTTATATCCCCTCCGCGTGGCATCGATCCCTCTGTTAACCCAACTAAAAATCTTACCTAACCATCCTCCTGGCTGTTGTCCCCTTCTGAGTAACAAAGCTGATAAAGCAGGTGTCAGAGTTAAAGCGTTAAAAGTAGAAATAATGACTGAAAAGGCAATGGTTAAGGCAAACTGTTTGTATAGCTGCCCTGTTGTCCCTGGAAAGAAAGCTACGGGAATAAATACCGCCAGCAATACTAAAGAAGTAGCAATTACCGCCCCCGTTAACTCCCGCATTGCCTCAATCGCAGCTAAATGGGGCTTCATACCCTGTTGCTGCACCTTGGCTGCAATATCTTCTACCACCACAATCGCATCGTCTACTACCATCCCCGTTGCTAGGGTCAAACCGAATAGAGTCAGGGAGTTAATTGAGAAGCCAAAGACTTTAATAAAGGCAAAAGTACCGATTAGCGACACGGGAATAACTACCGCAGGAACAATGGTAGACTGCCAGTTTTGCAGAAAGAAGAACAGCACGATAACTACCAAAACAATTGCTTGAATTAAAGTCGTAACCGTTTCCTTACGCGATTCGATCACAAATAGAGTCGGGTCGTAAGGGAAAGCATAGCTATAGCCTGGAGGGAAGTTTTCCGCTAATTCTGCCATCCTTTCTTTGACCGCATTAGCAATTTCTAAGGCATTAGAACCAGGAACTTGCAACACCTGATTGCCAAAAGCAGGTAAGCCATTGTAGCGAGCAAAAGTATTGTAGTTTTCTGCCCCCAACTCTACTCTTCCTACATCTTTAACTTTGACTAAACTGCCATCTTCTCCTGTTGCCAACACCATCTCTTCAAACTCTGAGACATCCTGCAAACGTCCCGCAATTTGTAGAGTGATCTGAAAATCTTGTCCCTCTGGTACTGGTGCTTGTCCGATTCGCCCCGCACCTACCTGCAAATTCTGTTCTTCAATTGCTTCAACCACATCCCCTATAAGTCCCCCTATAGGGGGACATCAACTGAGCCTCTCCTTTCAGGAGAGGTTTGGAGAGGTGGGGGATATAGGGGGCGATACATAAGTCCCCTCTGTGAACAGGATTTAGTATTATCTGATGATTAGAGCCAAACAACTACTACAAAATTCGGCTACAGCGATCGCGTCAGAACAAAGGATTGGGGTTGGGACTGGCGATCGCCTATGAGATTGCCAAACGTCATCAAGGTGACATCAGTGTTCGCAGTCAAATAGGTCAAGGGAGTGTTTTTGAAGTAAGATTACCAATATTGAAGATTTAATGGCAGTTTTGGATCGGCTAGAGGCTATTAACTATCCTAATTCACCGCCTCGTCAGCAATGTCTGCATATAGGCTGGCGACTTTTGCCTTGACCGCTCGATCGGATTCTATCCCGTGTCGAGCATAGATCGTATCGAACAGAAATTCAGCAGAATTGTAGCTCAAAAACACTTTGCCGTCAGAATCCTCCCAGACCATTGCCTTGGGGGGAAGATCGATCGCCACTGTCGGAGTTTCGATAAAAACTGGGGTACCGACACGGGGATTGCCGAACACGATAACAGTTGCCTGTGGCATTTCCAAACCAACCGACTCCGCAGCAGCAGCATGATCTAAACGGGCGAAAACTTTAAGTCCTCTTTTTGTTGCTGCTTCCTCGAACTTTTCTATGGTTACATCGACGGAATTAGCACTTGGCTGTGTAATCAGTCCATCTACTTCCGATGTGGCAGAGACGGTAAAAGCAAACAGTATGGCGATCGCCGTAACAACAAGATAACGCAAAAATATCATTACTATAATATAAATTGGCTGGCAAAGTTAGGCAGTTTTCCTTTTTATTATAGTGAGGGCATATTGCTTTAGAAAACAAATGATCGGGATCGTGGGTTACTGTCCACCCCTCTTGTTCTGAGGCTTTTTTTACAAAAAACTATCTCCCTCGATTGTGTCCTAAAACAACCAGAGGGTAAATGGGTATCGAGGCAATATAGACGAACTGGTAGAGCGATCGCTGCGTCGGGCTTCCGTACAACCGCTTCGCCACCCTACCCACTAACAAGCATCAACGATCGCGCTATGAGAATTGAGGGGGAATGACTTCAAAAATCTTCTACTGCTCGCGTTCTCCCAGCAACCGAGAAAATTCACTATCGATTAATTTATAACATTCGCAGGCTGATGCTTCTAGCTTCTTATCTGAGAGAATGTTTATTTTGCCACGACTGTAGCTAATGATACCTTCTTTTTGAAATTTGCCAGCTACTTCAGACACTCCCGTACGACGTACGCCTATCATCTGGGCAATAAACTCTTGAGTCAACTGAAATTCGTCTTTTTGGATGTTTTTGCTTACCGTTAACAGCCAACGAGCAAATCGCTGTTCGATACTATGATAGCGATTGCAGGCAGCAGTTTGACCGAGTTCGATAATTCGAGCTTGAACATAACGCATCAACAGACGCTTTAGCTCTGGATAAAGATTCAACTCTTGTTGCAGATGTTTGGCAGAAATTCTATATCCACCGTCACCCACCTGAACTATGGCAGTAGAGTTAGTATAATTTGTATCAAGAATTATTGGCAGTCCTACCATACCTTCATTACCAATGACTCCAATCTCCGTGGTCGAACCATTTTCCATGATTGCTACCGTCGAGACAATTGAGTGAGAGGGAAAGTAAGCATAATCATAGTGTTCCCCTGCATGGTAGAGAATTTGATGTTGGGGAAGCTCTACTGGTTGCAAATAAGGAACGAGACTTTGATACACCTGTTGGGGTAGAGCAGCCAGCAGTCGGTTGATTGGTTTATCTAAATTGGATGCAGACAATGTTTTAGCTTCTTAAATTCGATCGCTCCGAGCCAATGAATCAATAACAGGTAAGTATTCTGCCAAAAAGATGAGCGACAAAATAGGTATTATCAACGACTTAACTCAAACTATTTAAGTTACCAACAATTATACTAATTATCTGTCCGTTAGCGGAACTACAGCCCAAAAATATCTCAAGTTAAATTGGAGCGTTGGTTAACTTTTGATAATCTGATAGCATTCACAGGCGATCGCTTCGAGAGCTTTACGGTTCAAAATCCTCATACGACCTCGACTATAATCGATAATTCCCTGCTGTTGAATTGCAGAGGCTATTTCTGATACTCCAGTACGACGTACACCTAGCATTTGTGAGAGTAGTTGCTGAGTCATGACGAAAGTTTCATCATCAACGCGGTCATCGAGCATTAATAACCACCGTGCAGTTCGCTGTTCGACTGAATGATGATTATTACAGGCAGAACATTGGCTCACCTGATTGAATAATTTTAAGCCGTAGCCCGATAGGTTTTTTTGCAGCGAACTGTCGCGTTCAAATTCTACTCTTAGCATTTGGGCATCGATTCGCATTGCTGTACCTTGAATTTGCACCACAGCGCGATTGTAGGTTACCCCTCCTCCGAGAAATTGAGATATCCCGACCATTCCCTCTTTCCCAATCAAGCCAACTTCTGTAGTAGAGCCGTCTTTCATCGTCGAAACTAAAGAGACAATTCCTTGAGTCGGAAAATATAAAGATTCGATCTCTGACCCAGCTTCGATCAAAATTTCGTGTAGAGCAATTGACACTGGTTCGAGGTTATCAATTAACCTTTGGTATTCTTGAGAAGATAGTGCAGCAAGTATGAGATTGTTCTTAGGTTCGTTCAATATAGAGGAAACTTAGTTTTCCTACTTAAATTATATAATTCCCCTAAGTGTAATATGATAACAAGTCGATTATTTACTGCTAATTATTTCAAAAGATTTAATTACTTCTCCTGTATTAAGAATTATTCCTTCAGCACCGTTAAATTTTAATAACCATTGACCAGCCTCATGCTCTTCTAGCGTCCATTCTCCTTCAGGTCTACAACCTCTGAAAATCCACTTATCAGAAAAATCTTTGTAGATTTTACAATCTGTAGATGTGGCTAAATGCAAGAGCTTTCTTGTTAATACTATGTTTAATGATTTATTCAATGCTCTATCTTCTAAATACATAAACAAAAATTCTTATTGTTATCTTAGTTTGCTCATATGCTTATCTGAAGTGCCTAAATGTTTGCTACGAATGGAATCGTCTTTGTTAGTTGTTAGTCGTTAGTCGTCCTAAAGGATACCGCTTCGCATATTAGTCGTTAGTAGTCTCCCCTTTCGCTGTCTCCCACATTTTCCATATGTAGCATTCTCTTTTGGATTTTAGATTATTTAGAACAAAATCAAAATAAAGAAAGATTATTTCTCTCGTTGCTGCGATCGATTATTGATTTACAACCTCATAATTTTTACACACTTTATCCAGATAATTTGGTAGTTCTAAAATGTCAAAAGGCTTTAAAATCACTTTGGCATCTGTTGAAATTTCTGTATCAATCATTTTTTTTATCATACCTTTATCCGATACAAAAACAATCGGGATTTAACAAGTAAACATACAAGATTGTAGCGATCTATATACCTTTAATCCATTAAAATTCGGCAATACTACATTCAGTAAAATTACATCTGGTTGTTCTAATTTTGCTTTGGCAATACCATCATTACTATCTAAAGTCGTTATAAGCTGCCAATTGTCATTTTCTGAAAAAACGAACTCTAATAAAGTAGTGAAATCTTCGTCATCATCAATTAGCAAAACGCATTTTTGAATATTCAAATATGACCTCAATCTACAGAACAATTTCAATCAATTGAAAATATTCGAATTTTATTAAAAAAGAGAGTAAATAAATATTGTCCTCACTCAAAACAAAATTATTTGAGTTTATTTAACCAATCTATTTACACCAGTTCAAATTTCCCATAGTTATTATGCTCTGTCTGCACGGTGACGGAACTAGCAATAGCTTAAACTTATTGAAGTCAATCTTTTCTTTGACCAACGGTCACAGCTAATGGGTCGCCCTATCCTTTAGGAAGCCCTTTGTGGCTTTTACGATCTTACTCACAACTTCTTCAAGTTTTTCCCTGACAATAAAAGTATCAAAAAGTAAGTATTCTAGCGAGCAATAAAACAATGGTAACTTATCTCGCTCCAAATCAAAATTTTAGGCTGAACCAACTCACCAAGCCCAAAAGCTTGCTCAATGAATTACAGAGAATTCGACACACGGTAATTTATGAAGGAGAAAAAATATTTCGTCAATGGCAACCGACGATCGCTCGAAAATCATTTGCCGATAGTGCTTTAAACTTAGCTTATTATTTAGCCCTCAGACACGAAGATTTACGCCAGCTACAGTTAGCCCTAATGCCTTGGGGCTTATCTTCCCTAGGACGCATCGAAGCAAAAGTTTTACCCAACTTAGATGCCGTAATTGCTACGTTGGGGGCGGTGTGTCACCAAGAACCCGCTCTGTTACCGCAACATCCGTCACTAGAGGATTTTTTAGCGGGCGATCGCCTTTTAAGACAACATACCGAAGAAGTTTTTGGTAAGCGGTCAAACCAACGTCAAGTTAGGATTATGGTCACTCTGCCAACTGAGGCTGCTGAAAACTACCAGTTGGTCAAAGAATTGGTACAGCGAGGAACAGACTGTATGCGGATCAATTGCGCCCACGACACTGAACAGGAGTGGTTAGCAATGATTGAGCATCTCCGACAAGCCGAAGCGGAAGTAGGACGGAGTTGTAAAGTATACATGGATATTGCAGGACCAAAACCTCGCTTGGGAACTGTACTATTATCAAAAAACAAGCAGCGCATACATCAAGGAGATAGATTATTATTAACCAAATCCATACCGCTTGTTGCAGACAAGCACATATTTAAAGCTAACTGCACCATTCCCGAAATTTTGTCCCAACTAGAAGTAGATCGCCAAGTATGGATTAATGACGGCAAAATTGGCGCAAAAGTTATCTCGTTATTACCAGAGGGGGTTCTCCTAGAGATTAGCCACGCTCGAAGCAAGGGTGAAAGGTTGCGTACCGATAAAGGAATCAATTTCCCCGACACTGTTCTCAATCTCAGTCCTCTGACTAGTAAAGACCAACAGGATTTAGATTTTATTGCCCTTCATGCAGACATTATTGGTTACTCTTTTGTGCAGCAGGCTACCGATATTGAATTGCTACAGCTAGAATTACAAGCACGTTTGGGTGCTAATGCGTATCAACCAGCTATTGTGGCAAAAATTGAAACTCCTGAGGCAGTTACAAATCTTCCAGAATTGATTGTACGTGCTGCTGGAAAACAGCCTTTTGGCGTGATGATTGCTAGAGGAGATTTGGCGATCGAAATTGGTTATCAACGTTTAGCAGAGATTCAGGAAGAAATTCTCTGGATATGTCAAGCTGCTCATGTTCCAGTAATTTGGGCAACTCAGGTATTGGAAAATTTGGTTAAAAAGAAAACCCCTTCTAGGGCAGAAATGACCGATGCAGCTATGGCAGAACGCGCCGAATGCGTCATGCTAAATAAAGGAGCTTATATTACTGAAGCGGTAACTATCTTAGATGATGTTTTAACTCGTATGGAGGCACATCAATCGAAAAAAACACCGCAGTTAAGAGCATTACATTCTTGGTAATTAAACAAGTTAGTAGTTAGTAGAACTTTTAAATCAAACAAATACTGCCGAAGAGTAGGGGGATTTTGAAGATGAGCAATAAAGCCAGCCCAGTTACTTTAAAAGAATGGAGCTACATGGCGATCGCCAAACACAGTCGCAAGATCTTTAAATATCAAACTAGGGTACTGCAAGATAAAGATCCAGAAGACCTGCATCAAATGCGAGTGGGAATGCGAAGATTGAGAAGTGCGGTTGTAGGTTTGGCAGCTGCTGTTGATTTACCCCAGACAGTAACCGAAAAAAATCTTGCCAAGCTCGGTCGGTCGGTGGGCAGATTAAGAGATTTAGATGTCTTGCTTGCCACCCTAACTGATGATTATCGACCTCTATTACCCCAAAATGAACAAAAGAATTTAGATCGGGTGATCAATTATCTCAGGAAACAGCGTCGAAAAGAAGTAAAACAAGTTCGCAAAACTCTTGAGGGCAAACTTTATTTTCATCTCGAACAAGAGCTAAAAAACTGGTTAGATCGACCTGAATATCAAACAATAGGTGAGTGTTCTCTCGCTCCGTTATTGCCAGACTTACTTTTACCTCAGATTAGTCAATTTTTACTTCATCCTGGCTGGTTTGTGGGGGTAGAATTTGAAGAGGGACAAATTCAATTTCCTCAGATACTCAACCAAGAGGCTATAGAACAATTATTAAACAGTGAAGATGCCCTGCTGCACGATCTGCGTAAATCAGCAAAAAAAACTCGCTACAATTTGGAGCTATTTTCCCAATTATATGGCGATACTTACCATCGCTATCTCCATCAAATCGAACAGCTTCAAGAGGTTCTTGGACAAATTCAAGATGCCTACGTATTGAGAAAAGTCTTAGAAAAAGTCTTAAAGTCGGCGATCGCCGAGCAAATGCCCGAACTTGCCAATTTATGCTTGAAAACCAGATATCAAAATTGGCTCGAATGGCAAAACTTACAAAAACAATTTCTTGAGCAGAAAATCAGAGAAGAATTTAGACAAGCAATAATTTTAGAAGCGGGAGGCGGAAAGCGGGAGGCAAAGGGAAAGTAACAACTAACTACCAATATGCGAAGCGGTATCCTTTAGGACGACCAACGACCAACGACTAACTACTAACCATGTCTAAACAAGTCATCACCATCAATCATCTCAATCATGCTTTTGGCAAAGGTGAATTACGCAAACCCGTACTATTCGACGTGGATTTGAATATCGACCCAGGGGAGATTGTCATTATGACTGGTCCTTCTGGTAGTGGCAAAACTACTCTATTGACTCTTATTGGCGGTTTGCGATCGATTCAGTCAGGCAGCGTCAAAATTTTAGGACAAGAACTTTATGGTGCAAGTAAATCAGAATTAGTTCTGGTTCGCAATCAGATTGGCTTTATCTTTCAATCCCATAATCTGTTGTCTTGTCTGACGGTTGAACAAAATGTGCGGATGTCTCTCAGGCTGCATCAAGATATTCCCTTTGACAAACGTACCGCCATGACGACACACATTCTAGAAGAAGTAGGACTGAGCGATCGATTGAACTTTTATCCAGATAGCCTTTCTGGTGGACAACAACAACGAGTAGCGATCGCTCGTGCTTTGGTCAGCAAGCCTCAATTAGTATTAGCCGATGAACCAACAGCAGCCCTAGACAGTAAATCTGGTCGCAATATTGTGGAGATTATGCAGCAGTTAGCCAAAGAACAAGGCTGTACGATTCTGTTGGTGACCCACGATAACCGTATTTTAGATATCGCTGACCGCATCGTCCATATGGAAGATGGCAGATTAGCCAAGGACACGGCTTTGGTCGGTCGTTAGGTTTTTTCCAGCATCTTAAGCTTAGGACGCTTTGTAAAATTGCTACTTACTACTTACTACTTACTACTTGCTACTTACTACTTTCGAGCAAATAACTGATATGTCCTAACCACAATTTTGTACGGCTATACTAATCGGATAAAAATAGCTGCCCTAAATGACCAGTAACAAGACGACTACCATCTTGGAGAATATGAACTTCAATTTGGTCACTAGCCCAGGTTATGCGATCTTCCAATTCGGGATTAAAAATATGAACTCGCTGATTGCTAGAACCAACAGGGGAATCAGCAGAATTAACTGCTTCAGACTGGAGATAGGGACCATCAATCAAAATATCAAGTTGAGCTAATAAATCTTGAGAACCAGCAGGAGCATATTGCGATCGCAATCGTTCTAAAGTAAATCCAGTAAAAGACATCACATTGAGTCCTTTGGCTTTGAGTTTACGCGCCAAATTAGCTAAAGCTGGAGCTTGCCAAAAGGGTTCTCCTCCCGAAAAGGTAACTCCTTCATGTCGGGGATTACTAGTGATTTTCTCTACCAGTTGATCTACTGACATCAACTGATTAATTTCAAATGACCAAGATTCGGGATTAAAACAGCCAGGACATTCTCTTAAGCAACCCTGCATCCAGATTACCGCACGACACCCTGGACCATTTACTTCTGATTCATCCACGTAACCCATCAGATTGAGACATCCTGGAGGAATGTCGATTAGTTGAAGATAAGGATTTTGCTTATTGCTCATGTTCTACTCCTGCCACGATCGATCTTTAATTAAATTGCGATTCTCATGCTTGTATTTTAAATATAGGTTGATAATTTGAGTAAATTGTGAAGTTAGTTGAGCAAAACGAGTTTTTATTTGTTTTTAAAGTGTTGCTGAATTAAGGTCTGATTTTCTCAATGTGCGATCGCTTTTCACAGAAAAATCTTTACGAGATAAATCTGATTGATTATCGCTCAAGAATGGTTCTCGCTTTGAATTTAAACTTTTGCTCTCGTTTCGGCAGATTTAGCTTGAGCCTTGTAACCAAGTTTTCCCTTAGTGCTAGTGATTAGAGCGATTACAACTATAGTCAGTACTAAAGTCATAATGACTGAAAGAACTTGATAATTGCTACCCTGCATCTGCTCTAAAGGTAATGGAACTAATTGCTGATTGGCTGTGTTGAAACTGGCATGGAGAAGAATCGTAAGTAGCACGCTTTGGGTTCGGTTGAATAGCCAAGTCAAACAGAAAGCGTAACCAATGACTTGATAGAAGGTAATAAAGATAACAGGGAGAAAATCGGCGATTGCTAAACCATGCTGAAATTCGGGATTAACCATGACGATCGGCAAATGCCAAAAACTCCAGAAAATTCCCAGAATTAAAGTAGAAATAACGGGACTGTAACGCCTTTGTAGATGAGGAAGTGCGAACCCCCGCCAACCAAATTCTTCTTGTCCTCCTCCGAGAAAGGCAACGAAAATTAGTTCCGAAAGATAGTCAGAGCCGCGATCGAGTAATAGCCAAAAGTTAGCTGGATAACCTAGAAGGGCAAAGAGCAAACTTACAGTGCCAATCAATAGAATAGGAAATCCCAGAGCAATGAAATACCATCGGATTGAAATTCTCCAGCGCAAAATGCCACGAAGCCATCTAACAATCGATCGCCTTGATTGTTGCGTCAAAATTCCTGCTGCCAAAGCAGGACCGAAAATGCCAGCTAAAAACAGCGCATTACTGAGAATGCCTTTGTAACCAACTATTAGAGGTAACCAAATCCCCCAAGACAAGAAATAGGTGAGACTAAAAAATGAGGTGATAGGATGACGCTTCACCCACTGGCGGAGTTGAATGGGGATCATGATTTTCTTTGCCCTGGATAAAATTTTGTTTTGTCGTACTCGCATTCAATGACAGTATAAAAGTCTGGGGAATTTGTGAGGGCGTTCAACCATTGAACAGGCAAAATTTTATTGACCAATATAGACTGCCGTAAGCCAGATCAAACCTTGCATACAACATCTTCACAAGTTTCTCAAACTATTTTGTTATTTTGAGACTAGAACAAGCTAGGTGAAGAGGAGTGCCAAACAGCTTCCTAATAGGAGGTGAAACGATTATGCTAAAAAAGCTGGGTTCGGTCGCGGATTCACCTACTTGATTGGTGCGATCGCAGCATTGACTATTGGGGAATCTTGGTTATTTTCTCATACAGTATTAGCTTCTCCCAGTTTAGAAAATGCGATCGCTTTAAAAATTGACAACCTCAAACAATCGGATACACAATGGATTGAAATCGATTTATCAGAACAACATTTATTTGCCTGGACAGGCAAAAATCAAGATTTTAGTGCCGTAATCTCTACAGGCAAAGCCGAAACCCCGACATATCCAGGAGTTTATGCCATTCAGCGCAAATATACTTCAGATAGGATGCGGGGGGCAGACTACGATATACCAAATGTACCCAACGTATTGTACTACGATCGCGGTTATGCTCTACACGGAGCCAACTGGCATCACAACTTTGGTACGACCATGAGTCATGGTTGCGTTAACCTTCCTCTTGGTAATGCTGAATGGTTATTTGACTGGGCAAAAATTGGTACACCAGTAGTTATTCATCAATGATCGAGGTTAGATTTGAAACTAATAGATTATAGATAACAACTAACCAAAAGCTCTATTTCCGATTTAGGATGAACAAGCAGATCTAGTCGCTTCGGTACTGCTACAGGCGAATGTTGCCGAATCTTCTAGAACTGTGTAAATTTCCCAGTCATCACCGTCTGGATCTGTTGTCCAAACTTTGTCTTGCACTGCATAACAGCAGGTTGTTTGGGGTTCGGTTTTAACGGTCAAATTGGCTTGCCTCAAGCGATCGCCTGCTTGAGTAACTTGTTCGGAAGATTCTACTTCAATACCCAAGTGGTTTAACTTACCAACAGTCGAAGAGTTCTCAAACAACACTAGTTTTAGAGGGGGATCGGCAATGGCAAAGTTAGCATATCCTTGACGACGCTTTGCTGGTTCGGTATTAAACAATTTACTGTAGTAAGCAACGGCGACATCAATGTCACTGACGTTTAACGCTAGTTGAAGGCGAGACATGATTTTATACCTCCTTATATTGGTATGTATCTATATTTATCTCTATCAATATTATGACAAACTATATCGATGTGTGTCAATATAAAAGTATGAAGATATCTAAACCTAAACTCCCCTGCTGTACCCCATTATTAACTGGTCGTCTGACCCCAGAAGAGGCTGTCGATCTAGCTGCAACTTTTCGTGTATTAGGCGAACCTATGCGATTACAAATGCTTAGTTTAATTGCAGCACAACCAGATCGAGAAGTCTGCGCTTGCGAACTGGCAGAGCCATTAGGATTAGCCCAGCCTACAGTAAGTCATCATCTGAAAATGCTACACAAAGTAGGTTTATTAGAAAGAGAAAGACGAGGAACCTGGATTTACTATCGAATTTTGCCTCAAAAATTAGCAATGTTGCGAGCCTCGCTATCCTGAACTCGCGCTACACCACCAGCTTGTGTTAGTTGATTAAGTTTGATTATAAGAATAGGAGATTAGGATGGGAGTTAGACATAATGTTTAGTAAGTGACAATGCTGTTTACAAAACCTGAAACTCCCGTTTCAAGAACATCAAGGAGACGGCAAATGGCTTACTATTTAATACAAGGTTCATATACCCCCGAAGCATGGGCTGATATGGTCAAAAACCCTCAGAATCGCTTGGAAATAAATCGAGCGATCGCTGAAAACCTGGGTGTAACTATTGTAGATGGTTGGCTAGCATTTGGCGAGTATGATTTTGTACTCATCATCCAGGCTGCCGATCGCATTAGTGAAGCTGCTTTTTCTCTGATTGGATGGGCTGGAGGTGCGCTGAAATCTATTAAAACTACGCCATTGATGACTTGGAGAGAAGGCATCGAAGCTATGAAAAAGGCATCCGCAGTTACCTCCGAATACAAACCACCAAGCAAATAGTATCCTAATTGTTATCATTTCAGTTGTACTTCAAGCGATCGCTGCAAATCTAAGTGCTGCTTGTTTGGGTGATGCCGAATTCCGAACCCTCACAACATCCTCAAATTATTTATCTAGTTTATAAATATCAACCTTGAAACATTTGCAACTTGTAGAATGGAGGTTAATTATGACACTTAGTAGATGGCAACCATTCCGAGAACTAAGCACTATTAGAAAACAAATGGATCGCTTGTTTGAAGATATGCTCTCGGTTAGCGATCGCGACTGGATGGGATTACACAACATGGGGGGAATGTGGACTCCCGCCGTTGAAATTAAAGAACAAGACAAAGAATTAATCCTGAAAGCCGAAATTCCAGGCATTGATGCCAAAGATTTAGAAGTCGAAGTAGCAGAAGATCGGGTAACTCTTTCGGGAGAACACAAAGAAGAGAAGAAAACCGAAGACAAAGAAAAAAACTACTTCCACTCAGAATTTTACTATGGTAAGTTTGAACGAGTTATTCCGTTGCCTGTAGCTGTTAAAACTGACGAGATCAAGTCCGACTTCGAGAAAGGAGTTTTGACTCTTACTTTACCTAAAGTCGAAGACGCACCGAAAAAATCTGTGAAAGTGAAACTGGAAGGTAGTTAGTAGGTAGTGGTTAGTCGTTAGTCGTTAGTTATTACTCAAATTCTAGCTACTAACCATACCCAATTCGAGAAAGTATTAAATAGGAGCATTTAACCCATGAATACTTTTATCAGACAACGTTCTGAATCCGATTTCCTTGGTGTTTGGGAACAGTTTTGTCGCTGGATTACCAGTACCAATAATCGCATCTATATTGGTTGGTTTGGCGTATTAATGATTCCCACCTTGCTAGCTGCCACCATTTGCTTTATCGTGGCATTTATTGCTGCACCTGGTGTTGATGTTGATGGCATTCGCGAACCTGTAATTGGTTCTTTGTTAGGAGGAAACAACATGATTACTGCTGCCGTCGTTCCTACTTCGGCTGCGGTTGGGTTACACTTTTATCCCATTTGGGCAGCTAGTTCTTTAGAGGAATGGCTATACAACGGCGGGGCTTATCAACTAATTATCTTTCACTTTCTAATTGCTATTTGGTGTTATCTCGGCAGGCAATGGGAACTAAGCTATCGTGAAGGTTTACGTCCCTGGATTGCTGTCGCCTTTTCTGCACCAGTAGCTGCTGCCACCGCAGTATTGCTAGTTTATCCTCTCGGACAAGGCAGCTTTTCTGAAGGGCTACCCCTAGGGATTGCAGGAACTTTCCACTTTATGCTGGCGTTCCAAGCCGAGCATAATATTTTGATGAATCCGCTACATATGTTAGGTGTAGCAGGAGTATTTGGCGGTGCATTATTAGCAGCTTTGCACGGTTCATTGGTAACCTCAACCTTGATTCGCGAAACCACTGAAACTGAATCTGCGGATCGAGGCTATAAATTTGGTCAAGAAGAAGTTACCTACAACTACATGGCTGGACACTATGGATTCTTGGGTCGGTTATTGATTCCTTGGTTTGCTAGTGGCAACCATCGAGCTTTTCATTTTCTCTTGGCAGCCGTTCCGACTATTGGTATTTGGTGTGCAGCAGCAGGAGTAAGCGCGATGGCGTTTAACCTTAATGGTTTTAACTTCAATCAATCGATTTTGGATAGTCAGGGTCGGGTAATTCCTAGCGATGCAGATTTACTCAATCGGGCTAATTTGGGCATCCAAGCGATGCACTCACCTAACGCTCATAATTTCCCCTTAGTTTTGGCTGGTGGCGAATCAATCATCGTCAGTTCAATTAATTAATACTACACCTAAAGTCATGACTACAACCACAATAGAATCTAATCTGCAAGAACAACGCCTTTTTAAACCATCAACTAAATTTTCTCAAGCTTCATACATTAAAAGTAGGTCAGAATATAACAAGCTTTGCGATCGCGCCCAGGAAAACCCCGAACGCTTTTGGGCAGAATTGGCAGATAGTGAACTGCAATGGTTTAAAACTTGGGATACAGTACTAGACTGGCAGCCACCCCATGCCAAATGGTTTGTCGGTGGCAAGCTCAATATTACTCATAATTGTTTAGACCGACATCTGACAGCTAGCAGCAAAAATATGCCTGCTTTAGTTTGGCAGGGAGAACCAGGAGATGCACGCACCTATAGCTACTTTGAGTTACATCAAGAAGTCTGTCAGATGGCAAACGTCCTCAAGCAGTTGGGAGTAACTAAAGGCGATCGCGTGGGGATCTATTTACCAATGATTCCCGAAGCTGCGATCGCGATGTTAGCCTGTGCCAGAATTGGGGCAGTTCATTCGGTTATCTTTGCTGGTTTTAGTGCCGAAGCGATCAAAGGTCGTTTACTCGATGCTGAAGCCAAGGTGGTGATTACCGCTGATGGTGGCTGGCGCAAAAATAAGGTTGTCCCGCTAAAAACTCAGGTAGATAAAGCCTTAGCTAGTGGAGAAGTACCCAGTGTAGAGAGCGTAATCGTCGTAATCCGTACTGGTCAAAGAATCCATATGCAGCCCGATCGCGATTACTGGTGGCAAGACCTACAAAATGGCACTTCTTGCGATTGTCCTGCCGAACCGATGGACAGTGAAGATCCCTTATTTATTCTCTACACCTCTGGTACGACAGGCAAACCCAAAGGGGTAGTTCACACCGTTGGCGGTTATAGCCTTTATACTCATCTAACTACCAAATGGGCATTCGATCTCAAAGATACAGATGTCTTTTGGTGTACCGCCGATGTCGGTTGGATTACAGGACATAGCTACACCGTTTATGGACCTCTATCTAATGGTGCAACCACCGTAATGTATGAAGGCGCACCCCATGCAGGTAATCCTGGTTGTCTTTGGGATGTGGTAGAAAAATACGGCGTGACAGTTTTCTATACTGCCCCCACAGCAATCCGATTGTTGATGACCTTTGGCGAAGAGTTACCCCAATCGAGAAATTTGTCTTCGATCCGACTGCTGGGAACGGTAGGAGAACCGATCAACCCCACCGTCTGGATGTGGTATCATCGCGTAATTGGCGCAGGTCGCTGTCCCATTGTCGATACCTGGTGGCAAACTGAAACTGGAGGAGTAATGTTGACTCCCCTACCAGGGGCAATTCCTACTAAACCTGGTTCGGCTACCTTACCTTTTCCTGGGATTGTTGCCGACGTAGTGGATTTATCAGGCAACCCTGTCCCAGTAAACGAGGGTGGTTATTTGGTGATCAAACAGCCTTGGCCTGGGATGATTCGTACTGTGTATAACAACCCAGACCGCTATCTAAGCACCTATTGGACAAAAATCGCCCCCAAAGACGGACAATATTTCTACTTTACTGGGGATGGGGCGCGCCAAGATGAAGACGGCTATTTCTGGATTGTCGGTCGAGTTGATGATGTAATTAACATTGCTGGACACCGACTGGGAACTATGGAGGTAGAATCGGCTTTAGTATCCCATTCCGCCGTCGCCGAAGCAGCAGTAGTAGGTAGAGCGAGCGAAATCAAAGGTGAAGAACTAGTGGCATTTATAACTTTAAAACCAGAATATGTTGCCACCGAAGAACTAACCCAAACTTTGAAACAGCATGTAGTTCACGAGATAGGCGCGATCGCTCGTCCCGCTGAGATTCAATTTGCCAAAGCCTTACCCAAAACCAGATCGGGTAAAATTATGCGTCGCTTCTTGAGGGCGATCGCTTCGGGAGAAGAAGTTACAGGAGATGTTTCAACCCTCGAAGACCGCACTGCGCTAGACAAGCTACGGAGTTAAATCGCTTAATTAGTACATAGCGCAATTCAACTTGTAGAAAAGCCGATCCATCCATCTGTGTTTATCTGTGTTTATCTGCGCGATATGCGAAGCGGTATCCTTAGATAATTTAGTGCTAGATTATGTAATTGCTGCCATGCGCTTAGAACACGCCATTACCAGACTAAAAAAAGATAGTTTAGTTATTACTCCAGGCGATCGCAGTGATATTATTGTCGGTCTGTTGCAGACTCATCAATCTCTCAACTATCCTCATTTATCGGGGATTTTGCTTTCGGGCGACTTGCAGCCAGAAGCATCAATTATCAAGCTGATTGACGGACTTTACGACCCCCTGCCAATTCTATCCGTTCCTACCGATACTTATGAAACCTCTGAGTTAGTCAAACAAGTTCATACTTCCTTAGTTGCTAGCGATCGCGAAAAAATTACGATTAGCATTCATTCATTTGATGATTACGTTAATTTGAATCGATTAGAAGAGCAGATTAATACAATTAAGATCGAGGGGATTACCCCCAAAATGTTTACTTATAACTTGTTGCAGCAGGCTAAATCTCGTAAACGACATATCGTACTTCCTGAAGGAACAGAAATCAGAATTTTGCAGGCAGCAGCCTTGCTGTCAAATCGAGAGATTGTCGAGCTAACTCTTTTAGGTCAGCCAGAAAAAATCGCGCAACAGATCGAGCAAAACAACATTGACCTAGACATTAGCCTGTTACAAATTATCGATCCTGCAACATCCAATAAAATCGAGTTCTATGCCGAACAGTTTTATCAATTGCGAAAACATAAAGGTGCAACCCCCGATATGGTGCGGGAATATCTGCTGGATGTCTCCTACTTCGGGACGATGATGGTCTATGGGGGAGACGCAGACGGTATGGTATCTGGTTCGGTTCATACTACCGCCCATACCCTCAGACCAGCTTTGCAGTTAATCACAACCAAACCAGGCTATGAGTTGGCTTCTTCGGTCTTTTTTATGTGCTTAGAAGATCGAGTCCTCGTCTAGGCGTTGCGACAGCAAACGGACAAAAAACAACGCTGGACGTATAATTAGAATTATTTAACTCAATTGCCCGACGGTTTACGAAGGGGTCTGAGACTTATTCTTTTTGATTCTTTCTCAATATCAAAGGGATAGATGCCATAAGGATTAACGTGTCCGTAGCGAGTAGGAGACAAGTGATTAATATCCTCATCACTTATTGAGTGTCCTTCGCTTCGCAGTTGATTGATAGCAGCTTCCATATAAATGGTGTTCCAAGTTACTACAGCATTGGTAATTAAATTTAAACAACTAGCTTGATTGGTCAACTCCTCTTCTTGTCGCTGTCTGATAGCTCCTTGATGAGCAAAAAAGAGAAATCGGCGTAAATCGTGTAATCTTTCCCCTTTATTAAGCTGATTGTTAATTTTTCGACGATAGGGCTGATTCATCAAATAGCGCAGAATAAAAATAGTTTTAATCATGCGTCCGTATTCAGCAAATGAACTAGCTAGATCGTTCTGTTGGGGAAAAGATTTTAACTTACTGAGAAACAACGAAGCCGTTACCCAGCCTAGCTTGAGCGAACCAGCTACCCGCAGCATATCATCCCATCGAGCCAAAATCTTGTCAGTTTTAATCGTGCCTGAGAGCAGAGATTCGATATGCTGATATTCAGAATTGCGCTCGACGCGATAGAGACGCTGACCGCCCAAATCCTTGATACGAGGAGAAAATTGTAAGCACAGTAAATCAAACATGGCAAACACTAATTCCGTGTACCCTGCTGTATCTGTAGTATGTTCCATGATGGGTAATTCCGTTTCATTATCGAGAATCTCATCCAGAACATAGGTAGAGTCGCGCAGAGTGGAAATAGTTGGTTTGCTTCCATATTGAGAAAACTGGTCGCTCGTCCAACTGTAGAAACTCACCCCCTGTCCATAACCAAAATAACGGGGTAGAGACACAGCCATGCGGTTTTTGACTGAGACAGGAAATCGCTGTCCGTCAGAAGAAGAGAGAGTTCCACCACCCCAGATTTGACTGAGAGGGAGATGATACTGAAAGTTGACAATCTTGGTGTTAGCAGCTTTCAAAGTCGATTCTCTTAGATACCAATTGTTACACCAAGCAAGTTGATGGTAGGACAGACTAGCTAGCCGTGCCATCCTCTCCAAACCGATGTTACAGCCCTGAGCGATAATGGCAGCATACAAATAACGTTTGATGTCGGGGATGCTGTTTTCGGTATCGGCTGCATGAACTAAAGCCTGACTAAACCCCGTCCGATTATCAATTTCAATTATCAGATTAGTAAGCTCAATCCAAGGTAAACGTTCTCGAATTTGTTTTCTCAGTTGCTTCGTGCTATCGGGAACTTCTTCAGCTTTGAGCGGTGAAACTACTAATCTGTCCTTTTCGATACGAACTTGTTCATTATCCTGGAATGTAGCATCAAATTGGGACAAAAGCTGGGATAATTCTTGCTTTTTAAGCTCTATGGTGTGACTGGCTACTTCAGAAATTTGTATTTGTTGGCAAACTTCTAATTTGAGTTTTGACCACTGATGTTTAGGAATTAAATAACTTTCAGGATTGGCATATCTGCGACTATTAATAATCCAAATATTCCCCGAACGCAGAGCAGTTCTCAATTCCCAGAGAAGACATAATTCGTAATATTTGCGAACTATTTTACCTTCTGGATTTATGACATATTCCGACCATCTTTGAGGGATAAATTTAAGAGAGGCATGGTCTGGAACTTTTCTTTTGCCATTTGTATCGAGATGGCGAATAATTTTAATGGCTTCAATCAGAGGGTCATCGGTTAGGTTAGCTCTAAAGCTAAAAGCTGCTAAAAAAGTGGGAACAAATTGACGCAGATAACTATAGCGTAAAGCAAAAAAATCGAAGTAATCATCGGCATGAGGGCGGATTAAAGATTTACACTCGGTAATTGCTTGGGATAACTCTTCAGGAGTTATTTGGTCGTATATTTTCCCTCTCAATTGTTCGTCTTGAATTTCTTCATCCAGAATTACCTGACCGATTTTGTTCAACAGCTTGATTTTTTGATTGAGAGATTGAGCAATTTTACGCTGAAAGACATCTCGATCTCTCTTGGAACGAGCATGAGTATTGGCTAGGGTACTGATATACAGGTCAATGGTTTCATCAATAATTTCAGTATAAATTTGACTGCAAAAGGCAATCAGTATGGAGTAGCGACGAGGTTCGGGAGTGCGAGAAAGGGCTTGAGTGGGAGATTTTTTGCCTAATTTCGCCAGAAACTTCAAGCGATTGGGATTGAGAACGCTAACGTCCCAATCCTTGACATTTTGTTGGTTCAAAAAGTCTAGTTTAGCTAAGGCATTTTTGATGGCTCTAGGAGAATTACTCACCGCACCAGTCCGCAGCCAAGCTAGAGGAGTGCGTTGTTTTTCTGCTTCTACTTCTAATAAGCCATCCAAGAACTGCGAGCGAGAATCAGTCAAAATTGGTTGCAAGCGAAGAGCCGTTTCTGTCCAAGCTTCATTACGGGCATAAGCTACCATTCTCTCTAGAATCGTTAGCCCTGGACGGATAATTTTGGCTATTTCTAGTTTTTTAATCAGCAGTTGAAACAGGAGCAAAGGACGGTCGTGTTCCATTGCCCTTTCTAATAACCACTTCTCTAACTGTTGATAGTCTGTTTTGTTAGGTTTGCGAAATCCCAAATAGTCTTGAATCTCTTGTAGTTGGCTGGTTCTGGTCTGAGAACGTTCTCCATAGTCAGCGATCGCGTCTGCTTGAACTTTTAGTTGTTGGGCGACATATTCAATTACTTTTGGTGGCAATTGAGGAAAGTTATCGGGAATAAAACTGAGGTATCTAAGCGTTCCTAATTGCAGGGCAAACCCTAATAAATTGTGGTCGCCACTGCGTTTTTTAACCAGAGTTAAATCTTTATCTGAGAGGGTAAAAAAAATGATGATTTCATCGGGGGTAATTTGTTCTGGGAAGGATTGAAGGCGTTCTCGTTCTGCTTTGGTGAGGAATTGTCCTGGCATCTTTTTACAGTGTTAATCCTCCTCCCCAATTAGTTCTACGGCTGCTGCTAAATCTTGCTCGCTGGGAGTGCAGTAACGGCGGGTAGTTTCTAGATTGTCATGTCCTGCTAAAGTCGCGACTTTTTCTAAACTCACTCCTGCATCAATGAGATTTTTACAGAATGTATGTCGGAGTTGATGGGGCGATACTCCTTCTAAATCGGTTTGTTTAACGTATTTTTTGAGGGTACTTTCAATGCCTCTAGGAGTCATTGCTCCTCTTTGACCGATAAATACTCGTTTGTCAGAATCTTTGGAATTGTGATATCCCAGTTCTACTAAGACAGACCGCGCATCTTTATTCAGGGGAATAGTTCTTCTTTTTGCACCTTTGCCATGATTGACGCTCAAGCGTCCTTTTTTGGCAGTAATTCTGATATCTTTCCAGGTTAAAGCGCAGAGTTCGGAAACTCTCAATCCCGTATTGAGTAGTAATTTGACGATCGCGATGTCTCTAGTTTTTCTACCTTTTTCGACGATGCGATACAGATCGTATTGAGATAGTCTATCCAACCATTTGGGTGCTGAAGTTTGTTCTTTTATCGGTTGGGGAATGTGGGGTAAACGATTGTCTGGAAAATAGCCTTCAATTCCCGCCCAATTGAGGAAGCTGCGGAGGCTGGAGAGCTTACGATTAATGGTTTTCGGTTTTAACTGTAGTGTTTCGTCTAAATAGTGTTTGTATTCTCTTAGATCAGTTGGCGTAATTAATTCAGGAGTAAAATCTCTGTTGCCCTTGGATTTTAACCACAGGGCAAAACTATCTAAATCGCAGAGATAGTTTTTAATTGTGTAAGCACTCCGTTCTGATTCGATGAGAAACTGCGCGAAATTACCTCGATAATTAGGGGTGAAACTAGCGAAGCTGTCACCAGGGGCAATCTAGCCTGAAACCTTTGCCCCATAAGCACTTCAAAATCGTAATTAAGCAGCAATCTGAATTGGCAACCTCTCATCAAGATTCAAGCGGAAAGTACCATAAGGATTAACATGACTCCAAATCAGAGGTGTCAATGCCCTCAAATCATCGGGTTTCATTATATTCATCCACTCAGGTTCAGATAGCACATCCTGAATCATGAGCGTATTCACGTACACCAAACATGACTGTAATAGGTGCAAAGATAAAATAGCTACCTCTTGGTCTTCCATGCGATTAGTCGCTATTTCCTTCCCTTTACCAAAGAAGATAAATCCATTGGCATTATTCCAACTCTCCACAACATTTAGCGATTCATTAACTTCCCGACGTAGTGCTTCTGAATGTAAATATTTACATAAGAAAATAGTTTTGATGACTTTGCCCAATTCAGCTAAAGCACGATAGGTTGGATGGCTCAAATTTGAACGAGTAAATCGCTTGAGTATGGCTTCTGTTTCTGCTGTACCCAATCTCAAAGCCGTCGCATATTTAATCATTTGGTCATACTGTTGACGAATTAAATCCCAATTAATTGAACGACTCAGAATTGGTTTCAAATTAGGATAGGCATTACTTTGACCAGTTGAAGGGAGATACAATTTTTGTTTGTGAATCGCTTTAAGTCGGGGCATTAGATTAAATCCCAACAGATGAGTGAAGGCGAAAGCGACTTCAGACTGTCCGTGACTGTCAACATAATTCTTCTCTACTTTCATATTGGTACAGTGACGCAATAAACCTTCAATCATGGCTGCCACTTCGCTACTAGAACAGGTCTTTAATTGGGAATAAATACAAGCCGAATTCTTATCAACGTGCCAATAGATCATGACTCCTCTGCCACCATAGCGAATATGCCATTCAGTCATTAGATTCTGATCCCAAGCCCCAAACTTTTTGGAGTCACTGGCACAAGTGGTTGTGCCTTCTCCCCATATCTGAGGCAGTTTGGCTGCAAAAGTGGCATTAATAATCTCAGCAATGGCATTTCTTAGCTGTGACTTATGGATAAATTTACGTCTGACATAGAGTAAATCTTGATATTTTTCTCCTAATTCACCTAAGCTCAAACGTTTGATGCCTGTATTTGTCCCTAAGCCATAGAGGTCAATTAGCAAGCGTTTTTGTAATACTTTGGGGTTAAGGTTTTCTCGACTAGAAACACTTCTGAAATGCTTGGTAAAGTTGATTCGTAGATCGGTTTCCTTGAGCATATCCAGCAAACTAGTCATCGACCAACGCTGCTCAATTTCTTTCTTGAGGCGTTTTAAATTCAAGGGTTCGGGCAAAGCAGTAAAAGGAGATAATTTAATCCAACCGTTGTTCTTAGTGAGAATTTTTACTGGATCGTTCTTGGGTATTCCTCGATCTAGTTCTGCCAAGCCATTCGTCATCTGTTGCTGAAGATTACTAATAAATGCTTCGACATCTTCTGGTTGTTGAAGTGCTTGATAATAGGCTTCTTTTTGTTGCTCAAAGTCAGTGGGTAAGTCTTCTTCTGGGTTACGATAGCGATTTGCTCCGACGACCCAAATTTCTTTGCACCGCAGTCCATCCCGCAAAGCTTGAAGAACTGCTAGTTCGTAGTTGATGCGGTTAATTTTAACGCTGCCGTCATCTTTGGTTTCTAAAATCAGTTCTGATAAACTAGCTCCAATAATCCCGTCTGTCGGAACATTTTCCGTTTCATCGTAATATCTTTCCCGACTGCCAATGTACTTTTTCAGTAACTCTAAGGCTTCAATGACGGGTTTGTGTATCTCATTGTTGGAGCGAAATTCTAGAAGATTAAGTAGAAAGGGCAGCATCCGTCGATAGTGATTGCCATAGGAAGAACGCATAACGGTGTAAACCTTTTCCTTGTATGCCGTTCCCGTTGATTTGAATTCCCGCACCAGATTCTTCAAGGTGGTTTCGCCCACAACTGGATAAATTACTTCCTTCTTATCGGTGATTTCTTGAGTTCTCAGCCAACAGAAAGCAGACAGTAGAGTGTACCGACGGCTATCTGGGTGACGGCGTAGTTCTCTTGGTGGTTCAACAGCAACTCGCTGTTTGTAGATTTGCAGAACTTTATTGGAAATTCCCTCAAATAGGTTAGTTGGTAATTCTAATTGGCGCAGTTGTTCTAACTTTGCAGCTTCGGAGATTAAGCTATCTAAACCAATGCGTCCTGGGTCGCTTTTGAGAATAGCTAGAGGAGAAGGAGTATTATGAGGAGCAGTATTTTTCGTTTCTTCTGATTCTTCTGAGTTATCAGTCTCTGGAGCGGTTTTTAATAGCTCGTCTAACTTGGTACGGACTGGTAATGGTAGCTGTTGAAAAGTCTTTTCACAAAAACCATCTTCAAAACGCCGAATAGCCGAACGGACAATGCGTTGTAGTCGCTCTTGAGTAGGAGGTTCTATCTTGAGATGGTGCAAACGTTCTGATGCTGCTATTTCGAGAGATTCAGGTTTGAGATCGTATGCCAATACTTGGGTTTCTAACCATGTCGTAAGCTCTTCAGCATCTTTAACTGTTGCTTCGGTGATACCAAGAAAGTCACGAATAATGGCGCGGTGGGCTTTGATGGTTCGCCCTTGCCAATCATAATTATCGAATCTGTCAGGAGAAAGCTTTAATAATTGAGCAACGTAACGAACTACATCACGGGGAATGTCAGCTTTAGATGTGGGGAATTTACCTTCGTACTGAAAATATTTAAGTAATAAAGCTATTCCCAAGCGATTCGTAGCTGTTTTCTTGGTTAAGAGATTTAATTCAATGGGAATCAGTGTCCAATGTTCGATTAATTCTTCTGGTTGCCAGGAGCGTTTCATTTACGAGAGATATTGTGTTTACTATCTCTCATTATCTTGTTTACTACTGAATAATAATTCAAACTTAAACTAAATAAAACGCACAGTATTCCTGACTATCTTACCCACTACTACGAAGATTAATCGATTAACCATGATTGATGAGTATATTCAAAATGTAATGACCGAAAAGCAGATACCAGGTATGTCTGTTGCGGTTGTCAAAGAAGGTAAACCGTTACTGGTAAAAGGTTATGGAATTGCTAATTTGGAGCATTCTGTTCCTGCAACAGAAAAGACAGTTTATGAGGTTGCTTCAGTAGGCAAAACATTTACTGCTTCTGTGGTGATGATGTTGGTGGAAGAAAGGGTCATCGAATTGGATAGAGCGATCGCTGAATATCTAGATAATTTACCTCAAGCCTGGCATTCAGTAACGGTAAGACATATATTATCTCATCAATCTGGACTTCCTAGCTATACAGAAGTAGACAATTACTGGACGGATGTTATTCGCTATCGGTTATCTCAAACAGAGATTATCGACTTGGTAAGAGATTTACCTCTGATGTTTCAGCCAGGAGAATATTCTAGTTATGACAATACTGGTTATTATCTGTTAGGCATGATGCTTCAGCAGATAACAGGCAAATCCTACGCCGATTTGATGCAGGAGCGTTTGTTTAAGCCTTTAAATATGACTGCTACCAGAATGAATAATCCTAACGAAATAGTACCTCACCGTTCTTCTGGTTATCATTTGCACAAAGATAAATTAATCAACAAACCTTACTATAGTCCTTCGGTAACTTTTTCTGCTGGCGGACAGCTATCAAGTATCGAAGATATGGTGAAATACGAACGAGAGTTATGCAATCCTACATCATTACAACAATCGACACTTGATTTAATGTGGACACATCATCCTCCTTCATCTAGAAAGATTTGGCAACCCGAAAGATATGCTGGATATTTGAGGGCGGGTTTAGGATGGTTCATGCCCGATTACCAAAATAAACGTGTTGTCGCTCATAACGGATCGATTGTGGGATTTGCTAGCAATATAACCCGCTTTATCGACGATCGCCTCACCGTTATTTTATTTTGCAATCTTGATAAAATTATTCGTCCTGATGCGATTGCAAAAGAAATTGCCAACTATTATTGTCCAGCTTTAGCCCCTTTTTCTATTCAGCCTCCATTAAGATAATATTGCAGCTTCTAACCAGAGACTGCAAAAGTAGCTGATTCAATTCTTTTAACCTTTTCTACAATGAAGGCATAACAAAACTTTGAGAGAGGGCTGGCGATGACTACTTTGACTGCCCCAAGCACTGAAAGCTGCAAAACTTCTCGCGACCATCTTACTGCTTCTGAAGTTAAATTGTTGATTGAGGCAGTGAAAAGTAAAGGTGGATGGTATTCCTACAGAAATTCCGTTCTGATTTTGATAATTTATCGTCATGGATTGAGACGAACTGAAGCTGCTCGTTTGCGATGGTCAGACGTAGATTTAAAAGAAGGAACAATTTACATTAGACGCATCAAAGGTTCTCGTTCTGGTCGTCATCCACTTCAGGGTGATGAGATGAGGGCTTTAAAAAGACTGAAAAGAGATTATGCACCTTCATCGTTTGTGTTTAATGGCAATCGCCACACTCCTTTGAGCGAGAGAACTATCAGTCACATTGTTCATCAAGCTGGATTACTGGCAGGTTTTGATTTTGTGATTCATGCTCATTTGCTTCGTCATGCTTGTGGCTATTATCTGGCGAATAAAGGAGTGGATACGAGAACTATTCAGGATTATCTCGGTCATGCCAATATTCAGAATACTGTTAGGTATACACAGCTATCGGCAGCTAGATTTGAAGGATTATGGAGTTAGCATAAAAAATGTGTGATTGAAATGCTTATGGGGCATGGGTTTCGGGCTAGATTGCCCCTGGTGACAGCTTCGCTAGTTTTACCCCAATTAATCGAGTCTTTTGTATTTTCGGCAACTTCAGATGTAGATGGCATGGGCGCGTAATTATACGCTTAGTTTTTCCGTCGATAATAGTGCTAATTTCTCTTAATTATACGTTCAGTTGGGCAAAACTCGACGTACAAGTGAACTTATATACACAGTTGAATATATGCTAATTTAAGTTAAATAATTCTGATTATACGTCCAGCGTTGTTTTTTGTCCGTTTGCTGTCGCAACGCCCAGCAGAATTTTGAGGCGATCGCCTAGATCGCGATCTTAAAGTTATCTCCAACGTAGTTTAGCAGCAGTTGGTTCGTGCCGACTCAATACATCTAAATTTGATCGAGCTAAACCCCTAGATAAATACCGAGCGATCGCGCTGTTTGAACTAGCAAGCCGTTGGGATCGACAGGACTGGGACAGATACCTAATTGATGGCGTTGTTTGATATAGCTGACAACTTCATCCAAAGACTCAATTTGAACCGTGCCATTTTGCCAGACGACAAGCTGGTTGTATTTCTCATCGGCAATTAAATCTACGGCTTTTTTAGCAAAGGTAGCAGCTAAAAGGCGATCGTAGGAGGACGGCGTACCGCTACGCTGGATGTGACCTAAAATTAGCGATCGCGTTTCAATTTTATCGAGGTCGCAAAATTCTGGCTTATCGGTCAAGCATAATTGATGGCTAACGCGGTCAATTTGCTGTGCTAAATAGTCACTAATTGCCTTCTGTCTTTCTCCTGTCTGGTTTTTGACTCCTTCGGCAATGACTATGAGGGAAAACTTACGTCCCGACTGACGCAGTTTGGCAATACGGATGCACAGATCGGTAATCAAATCTTCATCTATTTTAGAAATCAGTTCGGGAATCAAAATAACATCCGCACCACCAGCAATCCCCGAAGCTAATGCCAAATGACCCGCATCCCGTCCCATAACTTCCACAATCATAGTGCGATCGTGACTGGCAGCAGTAAAGGTAAGATCGTAGAGAGCAGATGTTACTTTGTCTAACGCCGTATCAAAGCCGACGGATCTTTCAGTAAAAGGTACGTCATTATCAATAGTCTTCGGAATAGCGACAATATTCCATTGTCCCTGTTGTGCCAGATCGTAGATAATATCTATGCTGCCATCTCCACCCACGGCGATTAGGGCATCGAGCTTCAAGTCTTGATAGCCTTTAATGATAGTTTGGGCGATCGCCCGATCTCCAGGATCGCCTTTACTCAACGAGCCTAAAATACTCCCGCTGAGAAACTGTAAGATATCAATTCCATGAAGCAATCCAGGAAGTTCGTAACAGTTTGCCTTTAACTCAAAATCTTGAGAATGACACTTGCCGTCTTCCAATCGTAAAAAACCATCCGTACCGTAAGGAATGCCATAGACTTCCCATCCCTTTTGACTGGCACATTTAACTACAGCACGAATAATCGCGTTTAAGCCAGGGCAATCTCCACCACTGGTAAGGATTCCAATTCTTTTACTCATATCATTTTCTGACGGGTTAAATTTTCAACTAACAACCAATGACTAATGACCAATAACGTCGCCATCCCTAAAGGGATACATAGCGTAGTGTATCCTTTAGGACTTCGCTATATGCGGTGGCTCCCCTAACGACTAATCAATCTAAATTTAGGATGATAAGTCTGTACCGCTTTAAGATATTGCACTCGTTCAAAGACACTAGGATCGGGACAGTTCATCTGGCTCATGCTGCCCTGTAGTTGAGAAATTGAGCTGTATTCGTTAACCTCTAGCCACTCAATTAAGTCTTGTTCGATTTTTTGTAGCTGTTGAATGCCATGCTTGAGCAAGACGCTAACCAGCATGGTAACGTTTGCGCCGACCATCATCATTTTGATAACATCATGGGCGGTATGAATACCGCTAGTGGCTGCAAAATCGACGGGGATAGTTCCATACAAAATTGCAATCCAACGCATTGGCAAGCGCATTTCTCTGGAGCTACTAAGCAGTAAATTGGGATCTGCTTCTAGGGTTACCAAGTCGATATCTGGCTGATAAAAGCGGTTAAATAATACCAAACCGCTTGCTCCCACGTCGCTAAGACGTTTTGCCATGTTTGCCATGTTGCTAAAGAAGGGACTGAGCTTAACTGCTACGGGGAGGTTTACAGAGCGGGTAACTGTACGAACGATGTCCAAATAATTTTGTTCTATCTGTTCTCCTGTGATGGTTAAATCTGTGGGAACGTAATAGATATTTAGTTCGATCGCATCTGCGCCTGCCTGTGCGATCTTCTGGGCATAGTCACCCCAGCTACCGATGGTAGAGCTATTGAGGCTGGCAATTATGGGGATATTTACATTTTCTTTGGCATAGCGGATTTGGTCTAGGTAAGCCTCAGAGCCAACATGAAAGACTTCTCGGTCGGGAAAGTAGGAAAGAGCTTCGGGATGGCTTTCTGCATTGTGAGTGAGATGATGATACAGAGCGTAGCGTTCTTCCAATAACTGTTCTTCAAACAGAGAATGTAATACTACTGCCGATGCTCCTCCATCTTCTAGACGTTTGATATTTTCGATATTTTCAGTCAAAGGTGCAGCAGCCCCAACCACCAAAGGCGATCGCAGTTCTAATCCTAGATAAGTTGTCGATATATCTACCATTTGTATACCTCC
>JADEXJ010000273.1 GCA_015207195.1 Pleurocapsales cyanobacterium LEGE 10410 | reverse complement strand
CTATTAAACCTTCAATATCTAACCCATTGTCTTTAGAAGGAATATTAGCTTCAATAAAAGGTTTGAGATGCAAATCTTCTCGCAGCAACTCAAATAAAATATTGCGTTCCTCTGTAGTTTCGACACGAGCAGCAGTTAATTTCTCTCCTTCGGCTGGAGAATAGGATTTTACTAGTTCGCCATCAATTACAGGAATCCTGGCTAAAATAAACCGATTTAGATCGGTAGTAATCGTTGCTAGCCTAGCAATGTCTTTAGCATCTTTTTTGCCCTTAACTTTTTTGCGCTTAGTACTATGAGAGCCAGTCAGCCATAGATAACCATCTGCATAATCCATCCCCTCTATGTCCATTTCATCATCGGTATTGAATAGTTCGATATAATCTTTGAGTAAAAATCGTCGATGGTTTCCATATTTGCGATCGCCAATCATCGATAAACACTCAACTCCCAGCATTTCGTCCGAACCAACCCAAAGATTGCCATCAGAAGAAAACGCAGCAGCAGAAATATCGCCAATGATATCGCTGGCTCTGTCTTCAAAATGGAGCAGGATTCGACTTAGCAAAAAATAAGGCGGTCTGGACATAGTAGTTACCTGAATTAATCATCTTAAAACTAATAAATAAATTCAATAAATACATCTATCTCTAAAACTATTTTTACTAAAGACGGCGTTGCTGAATCAGAGTATGACAGTAGAATAATTACTTTAATATTTCAAAAAAGTAAAGTCTATTAGAAGCTAATGGCTAATGGCTAATGGCTAATGGCTAATGGCTACGAACAATATTACTATCGCTTTCATCCCTTAAATCAGCAACGCCCTAAAGACTAAACATTGCTCGATCGCACACTCGCGATTGCCATACACACACCATACACAACTTTTGAAAGATGAGTAATTCCCCTAATTACGATGCAATAAAAATAAGGGAGTTACCAAATTGAAAACCGAAATTAAAAACTGAGATTTATTCCCTCAAGTCCGATAATTTTCAATTGTTTTTTGCCGTCCGTTACATATCCAAAACTAATACTATTTACCACCTCATGTCTCAACAATCTGCATCGACAAAATTAGAATCTACCTGGGGAAAGTTTTCGCTTAAACAAGCAGCCGAAACAGCCGAAACAAAATTAATTGAAGCTGGGATTGAGCCTGCCAAAATTACTTTTGAAACCGAAGATTATTCTCAACCGATACGTCTAGAAAATACTGAGGCAATCGCCAATTTAAAAACAGGGGCAATTACAGGAGCCGTTTTAGGAGCTTTAGCTGGTTTAACTATCAGTTTGGCGATGACTGATTTTGCTAATTTAGGACTTGCAGCATTAAATAATTTTCAAACTATCCATTATTTTGCTCCTATTATGGGTGCGATAGTGGGGTCGGTCGGGATTAGTTTAATTCTGGGACTTAGTGGTGCTAGTATTGCCAAGGATAATACAGATAATAATTCTAGTTTAAGAAGATATTCCCTTGTAGTTAAAGGAACTAACGAAGAAATAACTTTAGCAAAAGAAATTATTGTTCGACAAGGCGGGATAGTTGAGCAAGCAGATAGACGCTAAGGTTTTATCTCGGTTACAGCTATTTATCAATTAAATAAATCTCGATCGCAGCTAAGGACAAAACTATGGAAACTACTTTAGAAGTACGTTGGTTTTTTCGAGGTCTGCCACCAGCAGTCGTGCAACGTTGGTTTAGGCTAGAATGTCTTGGAAAATCATTAGAGACGGAAGTAAGAACAGATTTATATGCTTTGATCGCACAAGAACGTTTGAATTTACTAACTGAGTTTTTATCTCATCGCTTAAGTTGCGAACAAGTTAACCTTAAATCGCGCCAGGGAAATTTAGAGTTGAAACTAAGACAACAAGATTTTGGTACTTATCGGTTTAGTAACTCCAAACAGTCTCGCATTTGTGAAGGTAGAGTCGAACAGTGGTGTAAACTGAGCGATCGCCAATTGCTCAACTCAGTTTTACCTTGTAATTCACCCCAGGAAATTAACTGGATTGATGTTAACAAAGAACGCGAGCAAAAAATAGAGCAAGGTGTCAAAAGTGAATTAACCTGGCTCAAATGCGATCGCGGATCTTGGTGGACAGTCGCTTTTGAAATGACTCAAAAAAAAGCTGAGAAACAACAAGATCGTCGTTTCCAAGATGTGGTTGAGAAAGCTTGTCAGACTTATTCTGGTCCTCAACTATTAGTCGCTAATTCTTTTGGCTATAGTCAATGGTTACTTGAGTCTATGCCTCAAACTATGCCTCAACGATAATTTACAATCTGCGATCGCGCAGCGTAGCCTTCGGCTAATCCCGCTTATATAGGTTTGAGTTGTAATGTTGTTTAAAAGCATTACAACTCAGTTTGTAGTTTACTACCTGTCCTGTTTTTACACCGAGCGCCAGAAAGTAGTTTAAGCATTTACAGTTGATTTTGTCTCGGAATTCGGTCGATTACTACTAGGTTCTATGCTTTCGCCTTCAAGGAAAGAACGTAACATCCATGCCATCTCTTCGTGCTGTTCCATTAATTCAGTCAAGAAATCAGCAGTTCCCTCATCATGATATTCTTCAGAACAGCGATCGACATCTTCACGTAGGTTGCGGATAATCTGTTCGTGGTCTTGAACTAAACGAGCTACCATTGTAAAATTAGATACGCCAACATAGCGGATCTTGCCCTCCGTTACAGCTTCTTTGACAAGAGCAAGAGACTCTTCAATACTATAGTTAGGATCGGGTGCGTGGTATTGCCAAAGGTCGATGGGTTTAGAACCACGAAGGATTACATAGCTTTCACGGATGGTTTTCCGCAGACGTTCTGGATTACCATCGCGAACCCATCTACCGTAGGGACGTATAATACCTCCTTTAGTGGCAACTATAACCGAACTGGTATCTCCTGGATATTTTTGTAGAGCTTTAGCAATCAGGCTTTCATTGTGATGTTTATCCAATCCATCTCGACAGTAAGCATCAGCCGTATCGATTAAAGTTACGCCGAAGTCGAGTGCTTTATGAATGACTGAAATAGCATCTGACTCTGGCGGACGACCTGATAATGATAAAGGCATCGCACCCAATGCGATTGCGCTAATTTTAAGGCTGCCAAGCTGTTTATATTTCATAGCGATCGCTCCTAGCACCATTCTCCTGTAAACTAATTACTTATTACTCATTACTTAACTAGACTGTATTTCCATTACCTGCTGTTCGGCTACGGCTTTTCTTGTCGGTAGCGAGTCGCCAAACTCCTGCTGTCGCTGTAGCCAGTTAGATATATCCGTAGAGGAGATAATACCTTCTAAATTACCATCTGTAGTAACGAGTAGACGGCGCGATCGCGCTTCTCGCATTAGTGACTGTATCTTCTGCTATTATTGCTACTTTGTCAGTAAATAGGTGACAGGTTATTTTGCGTATCGAGTGTCCAAATTGTTGACGATAAAATGATTGTAAAGCTTGGGAGAGTTGTCTTTCTAACTGTCCAGCAGTCGGTAGTGTATTTTCCATTTAGTACCAAGTTGATGAGCGATCGACTAGCTTTTTTCCAGCGATCGCTAACCAGCAGAAGCCAATTGTTTAAGCTATTATCTGTTTTGATTGTTGCCAACTGCTTATGATAGTTCTGCGCGGTATCGAACATATAGCAAAATTAATATCTAAATAGCTGGGTAAAATTAAATACAAGACAAAGAGTCTTTACTTTTTTCCTGCACCCAAAGCTTCCTTGCTCTAATGCTTTTCTATCTTTAGTGGGAAGGAAAATTACTGGTTTATTTTCTATCGTTTAGTTAGATGGATGTTTTATCTTGGCATCAAATAGCAGTTTTGCTGTTATGAATTATTGCCAAATATGTTAGGTAAATAATGTTAGATATTTAGACAGTGTAACAAGATCGGTAAAACATCCAAACAGAAATAGCGATGAGAAGTTTTCATTCGTAAAGTATTTCGCTATTGTCACCAGCAAATTGAAGAAGAGGAAAACAACCATGAGTACGATCTACTTTTTAATCTTACTATCTCTGACAACCATCGCGATTATCAGTAGTAAGCTCTCAACCAAAAAAAGGCATCGGTTGTCTTTTGCTGTAGTGATGTTAGTTATGTTGTTTGCTTTTAGCTACTTTAGCAGCGTTCCAGTTCTCGCAGCAGATTTAACTCAGCCTGGGGCGATCGAGCGCTTCGTCAGCGAAGAACAGCAAGAACTAGAAGAAGATCTCAATCTAACCCCAGGTGGCAATCATTACAGCGGTATTGAACACGTCGATCGCACTTCGGCAAACGAAACAGCAGCTAGTGATGAGGCAATCGAACAAACCCTAGAAGAATTTAGCAGTGACGACCTAACGATTGCCGTGGCGAATGGTTCGGTCAGACTTTCGGGAAAAGTTGAAAATAAGGAAATAGCCAGGCACGTTATCGAACAGACCAAAAATATTCCAGGGGTTTATGAAGTTACTTTCGATCTCGGACTGGAAAATGCAGCTTTGTAATCGATCGCAACCTCAGTGCGAGTCTATGGCGATCGACAATTGCTATTGCTCGCCACTCATACCAATTTGCGTGCAGAGACGTAACTTTGATAAGGTAGTTAACTTGAAGATTTAGATGGTCAAAAAATTGTGTCTAGAGTCAGTCGAGTTTTACCGCATCTATCAGTAGAAGAAGTGAAGCAAAA
>JADEXJ010000048.1 GCA_015207195.1 Pleurocapsales cyanobacterium LEGE 10410 | reverse complement strand
ATTTTTCCAAGATGTTGTTCGAGAGTTGCTCCGTTTTTCCACTGCCAAAAATGATTATTATCGCCAGGGTATGAGGGCTAAATCCTTGATTCAGCAAGCTCTGTGATTGTTTGTGTCGCCCCCGCAGCTAATTTATACCAGTGGCTTATCAAGCTCTAATTAAGGCATTAGAAAAGTCCTCAGATGAACACAGATAAACGCAGATAATTTATCGGCTTGCTTAACTGATTTTGGGTTTTAGATATATAGTAGACAGTCCTGGTTATTTAGAGTGGTTTGTTGCACTATTTTAGACTTGACGCGCCACTAATTAATTTATACAGAAGATTCTTGCTGTTGATAGAGATAACAGTAGCGTCCTTTTAACGCCATCAGTTCTTCGTGAGTACCTCGTTCCACAATCG
The DNA here is from genome assembly GCA_015207195.1 of Pleurocapsales cyanobacterium LEGE 10410. GTDB lineage: Bacteria > Cyanobacteriota > Cyanobacteriia > Cyanobacteriales > Xenococcaceae > Waterburya. The sequence goes on along the minus strand of JADEXJ010000048.1, from coordinate 38,814 downwards.
AACCAGAATCCATCATCACAATTGTATCGGCGTTTTTAATCGTGCCTAAACGGTGAGTGATAAAGAATACCGTGCGTCCCTTGAGAGCTTCTTTAAGGTTACGAGAGACCTCTTGCTCAGTAGAGAAGTCCAAAGCACTGGTTGCTTCATCAAGTATCATCATCGCAGGGGCTTGTAAAATAGTACGGGCGATCGCAATCCGCTGTCTTTGTCCCCCAGATAGCGATGAACCACGCTCTCCCACTCTAGTGTTGTAACCACTTGGTAGAGACATAATAAAGTCGTGGGCTGCTGCAATCTGGGCTGCTGCAATAATTTCTTCTGTAGTGGCATCGGGATTGGTCAAGGCAATATTATCCAAGATCGTGCCTTCAAACAACAAGGTATCTTGAGGTACAACCCCTATTTGACGACGCAAAGAATATAGCTCGACTCGGTTAATATCATAACCGTCAATTAGAATTCGCCCTCCTTCTGGTTCGTACAGTCGAGATAGCAGCTTAGTCATGGTACTTTTACCCGCACCGCTTTCTCCCACAATCGCCACGAATGTACCAGGAGCAAACTCGGTAGTAACGTTTTTTAACTGCAAAGGACCAGTGTTTTTAAAACGGAAAGAAAGCTGGTCGTACTTAACTCTACCTTTGATTGCTGGCATGGGAATATTGCTGCGATCGCCTTCTCCTTCTTCAGGATGATCGACGATATCCGCCAGACGTTCGAGAGATAGTGCAGTTTCTTGGAAGTTTTGCCAAAGGGTCGCCAACCGCATCACGGGGGAGGTGACATAACCTGCAATGATTCTAAAGGCAATTAGCTGACCCAGAGTTAGTTGACCTTCCAAGACTAAATATGCACCCATCCCGATAATGATTACTCGTGAGAGCTTGTTAAGAAAGTCACTAGCCGATTTAGCCAGAGTAGAGGTGATTACAGTTTTAAACCCTGTAGAAATATAGCGGGCGTAACGCTCTTGCCATTTCCAGCGCGATCGCAATTCGATGTTTTGTGCTTTGACTGTTTGTATTCCCGTCAACACCTCAACCAAATAAGACTGAGTTTCTGCGTTGCGTTCTGCTTTAGTTCTTAGCTGTTTACGAATTGTGGGAGAGAAAATTAGAGTCAGACCGATAAATACGGGAATGATTGCCAGGGATACCGCCGTTAATAAGGGGCTATAGACAAACATTACAAACACGTAGATTACCGAAAAGATACAGTCTAGAACTACCGTTAAAGCTGTTCCCGTCAAAAACTGGCGAATTTTTTCCAGCTCGTTGACACGAGTTGAAATTTCTCCTACTGGTCGTCGTTCAAAGTAGCGTAGGGGCAATCTAAGTAGATGATCGATAATCTCCGAACCTAAATTTAAGTCGATACGATTAGTTGTATCAACAAACAAATAAGTACGCAGCGTAGTCAGCAGTGCCTCAAAAATATTGATGATCACCAGGAAACCGACTAACCAACCCAAAGTATCGGGACTGTTTTGGCTAATGACCTTATCGATAATCACCTGAATCATCAATGGGTTAGCCAACTGAAATAGCTGGACAAAAAAGGAAGCAACAAATACCTCAATCAAAACCCGCTTGTGTTTTTTCAAGGCAGGGTAAAACCAATTTAAACCAAATCGTTCCTGGGGAGTTTCTTTGGTTTTTTTGAGTAATAATATTTCTCCCCCGTCGCCCCAAGTTTCAATAAAGTCTTCGGGTTTGTAACGACGTACCCCCAATTCGGGGACGGCAATAACCAACTCTTTTTCGTTTAACTCATAAATGACGACCAAACTGTCTTGCCAAATCGCCAAACATGGACCTTCTAGGCGAGTAATTGCCTGGGCGGGAATATTGACCAGTTGGGGACTAAGACCCATTAATTCTGAGACTCCACCACACAAGGGTAGAGATAAGGTAGGAGTTCGCTCTAGCTGTTCTTTTAAAACCCGTTTGATTACCTCTTTACGAAAAGGCATGCCAAAATGCTTACTCAGCATTTGGAAACAGGCAAGACCTACTTCTAGAGGAGTTTTACCTGAGAAAAAAGGATAATCTTTTTTTTCTGGTTCAACAGACTCTGCTTCTTCGTGAAAACTATAGCCCTCGCCCAATCCCTCAGAATCATCAAAGTCAGTCTCATCCAAATCTAAACGAGGTACAATATCTGCGCTGTCTGGCAGGGGTTGGTCAAACAGGTCTAGTCCATTTTCTTCTTGTCCCTCATCAAACCAGTATTGTTTGGGAATAGAAATCAGGCGTGCTGGCTGACTACCTTTGACGGTTATGGTTTGCCGATCTCTGGTTAGCTTGAGACGACTACCAACCGAAAATTCTTCAATTGCCCCACTACTGACCAACCAAACCAGATTGGGATCTCTTAAAGGTTGGGCAACTTCGCCATTTAGCTGATGTTCTCCAGGAGGCAGATAGTGAACTCCAGCAACTTCGGTCACTTTATTAGCCAACTCGGTTAATTCCCAATCTCCCTGAGCCTGCTGTTCTAAATGAGTACCGAGTAGATCGAAGATTTCAACCTTAGCTGGCTTATATTTGAATTCTTGCGCTAGCTGAGGATACTTTTCAATTAAATCCAGAAAATACTGATTATCTAAAGCCAGACAAACCACTTCCGTACTTGCCATTGCCGTTTCGCAGGGCATTCCCCTAGCCAAATTTACCCAACCAATGATCTGTCCTGGTTTGAGTTTATCAAGAGTGGTGGGCATTTTCGTGCGGGGATCGTAACCTAGCAGCCTGACTTCTCCCTCAGAGATAATTGCCACCTGTCCCTGCATTTTTTCCCGCATGATCATTACCTTGCCCACGCCAAACCGTAGCGGTTTCAAGTTAGGAGCAATTTCGGCGATCGCTTCAGGGGGAAGCTGATTGAATTGAGGAACTAAGGAAAGGAACTGCTCGACAATTTTCGTAGTGTTGGTGTTGGTCATAAGTTAAATATGCTTTAAGGAGTATCTGTACTAGATAAAAATGATACTTTTTGCTGCATTGCTTCATTGAGCCAGCGATTAAACAGTTCATCCAACATTCTCTGGCGCATCGGCGCATCTAGCTTTGCCGAGAGATAGTTTTCTAGTCTGACAATTACAATCCACTCTCCAACGCGAGTTGGGGGAACTAACTGTCCAGGTTGACAAGTAGCAAGTATTTGCGCAATTTTGGGATGAGGAGCATTAATTTCTACAGGTCCAATCAAACCACCTGTTTGAGCTTCTGTCCCCAGAGAATATTCCATTGCCAACTCGCTAAAAGTGTTTTCATCATCTTTAATGCGAAAATATAGCTCTTGAGCTACCTCTGGCTTTTCGACACGAATTAAAGAATAAACCACGCGATCTAGCTGAGATTTTCGCTTGATAAAATAAGCATCTACCTCATTGCTCCAGGTTTTTTCTTTATATTTGTCCAGTCTTAATTTCTTAGTAATTAGATGCTGTAGCTGATCGCGATTCATGCCCTGTTTTTCTAGCCAAACTTGCATCTGTTCTTCAGAGGTAATTTTATTCTGTTGGCAGAACTGATCATAAATTGCAGTGTTCTCTTCTTCGCTACATTCAATTTCTGCAATCGAGCGATCGATTAAGATTTCTTGCGCTAACCTCGGCAACATTTGATATTGCCTCAACAGAGGAACTAAGTCTTCGGCAGTATAAACTTGATTATCTATTTCTAAAACTACACTCATATTCTTTGAGTTACGCCAACAATGCGCTGATGAATATCAATAATTACTAATTGCCATCAATTTTATATTTATGACACTGAAATAAAATATTACTGAATAATTTTAATGCTCCAATTTGAGTCTTGCCTGGTTTATATTTGTCTCTCAATTTTGCTATCTTAATTTAACCCATCTTGCCTCAAATGACATGCCATTAGTTCTCTCTGGTTTTTAAAATTGAGTTATCTAACTTGAAGTATTTAACAGTAAAACTACTGCGTAGGCGCAAATTCCCTCTTCTCTACCAACAGGTCCCAACTTCTCGTTGGTAGTAGCCTTAATATTTATTTGGTCTATTTCAATTGCTAAAGTTTCAGCTAAAACCAAACGCATAGATTTGAGATGGGGCTTTAGTTTTGGTCGTTCGGCGACTATAGTAGAATCGATGTTGCCAATCTGCCATCCTTGGGAGTGTACAAGCTCTACAACCTGTTTTAACAACATGATGCTGTCTGCGCCTTGCCACTTAGGGTCGTTTGGAGGGAAATAATGTCCGATATCTCCCATGCCCAAAGCTCCTAGCAAAGCATCCATGATGGCGTGAGTGAGAACATCAGCATCACTATGTCCTAACAGTCCTAAGCTATGGGGAATCTTGACCCCTCCTAAGACCAAAGATCTACCCTCTACCAGTTGATGAATATCGTAGCCATTGCCAATACGAATGTTCATTGTTTGAATGAATTATCCTAGATTAGTTTGTGTTTTTGTTTAGTGTTGGAGTATTAAAATATGCTAAATTGTCTTCGCCTGTCCCAACAAGCAGTCTTAACCACCATCTTGACCGCTGGTATTTCCACCATAAGAATTTCCCCCGCCCAGAGTCAAATTTTACCTGAAGTTTGGGCTACCGTTGGTTCGGTGGACGATCTGATTAGCTATGGTGCTGGAGTCAGGTTTGCTGGAGTGGGTCTGGAAGTAGGTACGGGAGAAGAAGGAGCCACGGGAGGAGATATACTAACGTTTCTGAGCTTCCCGATTGTTTCGCCCTATCTGGGACTTGGATATTATTCTGGCGATGAATCTGTAGCCTATTCAGGAGGTGTACATGTTACTGTGGGTAGCTTGGTTATTGGCGGTGGATATCATTCTATTAGAGGCGTTAATGGTCAATTGGGCTTTAAACTGTGATTGAACAAGCCTGAAACATCCGAGTGCTAATATTAAACAACGCAATTTTAATGTTGGAACGATCGCCCGTCATTAATATATATTGATTGCTAAATTAGTTGTATAAATTAACAACTATTCTCTAATTCTTTCCTGCTGTTGCTCGAAGCTATCCCGTTCTTGTTTTCTCAGTTGTTCGGCAGTAACGGGAAAGGGATTGGCAGGCTCGCCCAGTCCAAAGGAAAAGGTAAATACCTCGTCTGACTGGGTAAAGCCGTCCTCAAATTGATCTTCTCTATTTGCCCAGCCCAAAGTAAGCGCTAGATGATTTTGGCGATCGCCAAAATGCCAGGAAGCAGTTGCTCCATAAATTGATAGTTATTATCAATTTTTCAAGAAAACAAAAAGTTAACCAACTGCATAAAACCCCCAAATAGCTGCCACCTGCCAACTGGACAACTGGCACTTTTCTAACTATCTTACGTCCTATCATCTGATAGCTTGGCTATGGCAAACACAAATATTGCGACTTTTACCAAATTAATCTTGTCTGGTTTTAAATCCCCGATTGACTGGATAACTGTTCGAGAAATTAGGAACTAGCAAGAAATGACATAGACTACCCCTGGCGAACGAACTTTAGTTTTCTAGATCGGGATAAGTCGATCGCATTTGGTAAAAATTACCAAGTCTAATTTAGTTACAATTTACCTTTATTAAAAATATAGAAAAGATCGTGTTTACTAATAAATCTTTCCTCAAACCATTATTAGCTACTCTGACTCTTGCCACCTGCACCATTGGCGGAATACATACTGTTGCCGTTGCCCAAGGAACTCCAGGTTTAGTGATCTTTGGCGATCGCGACGTTGACGTTTTAAATTACTATTTAGATTTTGGCGGTATTGCTGATAACCGCGATCGCTATCGTCTGAGAATCCCCAAAAAGAAATTAGCCAACGGTGCAACCCAGTTTGTAATTTCTTACCCCGACTATTTTGATGGGAAATTCGATACCGACAAGATTGAAGTCAGACCCAGAGGAGAAAAAGACAGATCCCTGCCCCTAAAAAACGTCGTTTGGGACCAAGAAAACAGATTTGTACAGATTGAGCTTGCCGAACCGATAAGAGATCCCGAAAAACTAGAGCTAGTTTTTTCTAACGTCAGAAATCCCGACGTAGGAACATACTATTTCTACGCTCAAGTAGTTCCCGCAACTAACGTGCCAGTTCCCGAACGTATCGGAGCCTGGGTTGTTAACATTAATCCATAATTTTGTAGTAAAATTAGAGATTGTGGCTTTTTGCCAAGCAGATTAATCAAGTTTATCGAGGAAATAAGCAGTGACTCAGCGTACTTTAGGCGGAACTAGCCGTAAACAAAAAAGAAAGTCTGGCTTTCGGGTTCGGATGCGTACCAGCAACGGAAAAAGAGTGATTCAGGCGCGTCGTAAGAAAGGTCGCCATCGTCTATCAGTTTGATTTGATTAGTTAAGGTGGGACTGCCAAAAGCCCATAGATTAAAAAATTGGCGAGAATATAGGGCTGTCTACGAACAGGGCATCCGTCGTTACAGTCCTCATCTAACCTTGATTGCCCTTGCTTGCGAGGAGCAAATTAATGCGGTTTCTACGCCAAAAACTAAGTTCGGGATCTCTATTAGTAAGAAAGTCAGTAAGAAAGCGGTAGTCCGCAACCTAATCAAAAGGCAGCTTAAAGGTGTAATCAGAACCAAGTTGCCAGAGATTTCCCCTGGTTGGAAAATAGTAATTGTAGTTAAGCCCCAAGCAATTGAATGCAAATATGAACGTTTTTTGCGAGAATTAGAACAGTTATTAAAACAAGCAAAAATAATCAATGGGTATTAAAGAAGAAGTTTATTACGAAGGCGGTCCTCACGTTGGGGATTTAATATTTAATATATTATTAGCATTTACCGTAATCTGTATCCCTTTAACCGTCGGCGCAATTGTCAGGGCTTTATGGTTGCGCTATCGTATTACCGATCGTCGTATTTGCGTAATTGGTGGTTGGCGAGGTACACAAAGAACAGATATTATCTATTCTGAAGTGATTAAGATAGTAAAAGTTCCTCGGGGGGTTGGTCTATGGGGAGACTTAGTAATTACCCTAAGAGATAAAAGCCGTTTAGAGATGCGTGCAGTTCCTCGATTTAGAGAAATTTACGACTATATTTCTGAGAAAGCAGCAGCAAAAACAGGTAGACCCATCGAAGCAATTCGAGCCAACTAGTTCTCTCAGACTAAAGTTTAGATCGGTTTTCCCCATGGGCGATCGACTAAACTAAATTGAAAATTAAAATTATTCCCTAAAGGCTGGACAGATTAAAAAATGGATTTTGGTATCGGCTTCCTTTCAAACAACGTTATGCTCCCAATCCTAGATTTTTTCTATGGGGTTGTGCCGAGTTATGGTTTTGCAATTATTGCTCTGACGATTGTAATTCGCCTGGCGGTTGTTCCTCTTAGTGCGGGACAAATTCGCAACATGCGTAAGATGAAGATCGTTCAACCTCTAATGAAAGAGCGACAAGAACTGATCAAGCAGAAATATAAAAACGACCCAGAAAAACAGCGCGAAGAGCAAACCAAGCTAATGCAGGATTTTGGTAATCCCCTAGCAGGATGCTTACCACTTTTGTTGCAGATGCCGATCTTGTTTGCCCTCTTTGCTACTTTGAGAGGATCGCCGTTTACTAATACTCCTTACGATATCAACGTTCAAATTTTGCCTAGAGAGCAAATAGAGCGAATCCAACCCCAGCCCTTTGCCACCAAACCCAAAAATATTTATATTGAAGACGGGGTACACGATAAGATCGCAGCCATGTTACCTGGCGGTGATAAGTTAGCTGTAGGAGAAACTACTAAGGTAGAGTTGCAGACTCCTGAGGGTAAATCTTTGAACACCCTGCTAAGCGAATATCCCAATAGCAATATTGAGCCTACCTTGGAAGTGACAAAAGGCTCTGAAAGAATCAGAATCAACGAAGACGGTACGATTACCGCCTTAGAACCTGGAGACGCTACCGTACAGGTTACCGTTCCTGGAATTGCAGCCAATACAGGATTCTTATTTATCCAAAAGCTCGGTCGAGTTGGCGTAACGGATGACAATGGCAACATCAACTTTGACATCTTGGCAATGGTCTTGCTGTTTGGTGTCGGTATTTACGTCAACCAACAGATGAGTGGCGCGCAAAACGCTAGTGCTGGTGCAGATCAGCAACAGACAATCAATAAAATCACTCCCTTACTTTTCAGCGGAATGTTTTTATTCTTTCCCCTCCCTGCTGGTGTATTGTTGTATATCGTAGTGGCTAACTTCTTCCAAACTGCTCAAACGTGGTTTTTAATGCGAGAACCTTTACCAGATAATCTGCAAAAAATTCTCGACGAACAAGAAAAAGCAGAAGCTGCTTCGACCAGAGAAGCTCTACCTTTTGAGCGCAAGCGTTCTAAGAAGAAAGAAAAAACTTCAGGTTAATAACCATCAACTATTGTGGATCATCTAAGCTTGGGACAAGAATGGTTACAGCAGCTATTAGATTTAATGGATCTGGCTGCTGAAGTTAGTACAGAAGGGTTTGAGACAGTAGCTGCTGACTTGAACTCTAACTGGTTAAATATAGACGGTAGTGATTTTACTCCAGAACAGAAGCAACAGCTAATTGGCGTAAAAGGCGAGAGTATTGATGCGATTCAGTATCTCGCCAACACAATTCTTAATTTGAGTGCAGATCCAGAAGAGCAAAGTTCTTTCATTGTTGAACTCGATGGCTACAGAGTTAAACGCAACCAAGAGTTAGCAACTTTGACTCAAGAGGCGATCGCCAAAGTAAAAGAGACAGGACAAGAAGTAGAACTAGCAGGCTTATCTTCCGCAGAACGTAAACAAGTGCATTCTTTGCTACAAGATGTTGAAGGTTTGGCAACCGAAAGTCGGGGTCAAGAGCCAAATAGAAAACTGATCGTGCGACTGCAATAAATCTTTACGCTAAACCTACAGGTCGCCATATTGCATCAAAAGTAAATACATAATGGAAGCAATATACATTCCCCATCTGCTTAAAGCACCACAGCGAACAGCAGAAATTATAGTTGATGATACAGTTGCGGGGCTAAATACCCTAATTCCCGTCAAGGGCAAGATGAGTATACGTCATGGGAGCAATTTTTTAGAAGTTACTGCCAAGGCAGAAACAATTGTCACCTTAGTTTGCGATCGCTGTCTACAGCATTACAATCATCGGCTGGCGATCGATACTTCGGAATTAATCTGGCTCGAATCTGAAATCGAAAAAGTTGAAGACATCCCTACAGAAAGAGAGGTATCTTTAGAAGACTTATCAGAAACTCTGCCCCCCAACGGACACTTCAATCCCGAAACCTGGCTTTTCGAGCAGCTATCTTTGGCTCTACCTTTAAGAAAAGTTTGTGGTCAGAACTGTCCAGGAGCGACAACTAAAGCGACTTCAGAAGATAATTATGTTGATAGTCGTTGGTCTTCCCTAGCAGCCCTCAAAGAGCAATTAAACGGCAGTAGTCAAGATTAGCTTACTATTCTATTTTATATGCTCAACTGCGGTTAATTTAATTTGCTTTTATATGTTCAATCGCTACAAATAAAGCATCAAGCATACTAGCAACCTAACCATTTTGATTTTGATTAGGTTGCTAGTAATGGATCTGGTATTTGCTACAGCGAGTCAGCTCGCACGGATGATTCGAGACCAAAAAGTTTCCGCAGTAGAAGTGTTGGATGCTTATTTAAACCAGATAGACAAACACAATGGAAAGATCAATGCGATCGCGACTCTGGATACAGAAAAAGCAAGAACTAGAGCAGAGGAAGCGGATGAAGCTTTAGCCAAAGGAGAAAACTGGGGAGCATTACACGGCGTACCGATTACTTTAAAAGATACTTTTAAAACAGCAGGATTACTGACTACGGCAGGTTACAAGCCTCTAAAAAATTACATTCCATCTCAAGATGCAACAGTTGTCGCCCGTCTACGGCGGTCAGGAGTAATTGTTTTAGGTAAGACTAATCTGGCGGAAATGGCAAGCGATTTTCAAAGCACTAATGAGCTTTTTGGACGGGTTAATAATCCCTGGAATTTAGATTACACTCCTGGTGGTAGTTCTGGTGGCAGTGCAGCAGCGATCGCTGCGGGGTTTTCAGCTTTAGATTTGGGCAATGATGCCTCTGGATCGAGTCGTCAACCCGCTCATTTTTGCGGTGTTTATACCTTAAAACCAACAGATCGCCGTATCTCCACAGCAGGACATATTCCCGAAGCACCAGGAATGCCAAAATGTATCCGTCAGCTAATGACAGTGGGTTCTTTTGCCCGTTCGATTGAGGATTTACAATTATGTTTATCTTTGATAGTAGGTTCAGATCCACGGCAGCCAGATGTTCCTCCTGTTCCCTTGGATACGGTTGAGGCAAAATCTTTATCAGATATACGAATAGCTTGGTCAGATAGTTGGCAGAAGATAACCCCAACTTTAGAGATCGAACAGGCAATTAATTTAGCAGTTAATAAACTCAAGCCAGTATGTGCGGAGATGGAATGCTGGGCATCTCCTCCGTTTGACTTACAAGAAGCATTCCAAGTTTGTAATCAGCTAACAGCATTAAATTTTGTTTATTCTCAACCAGCAGATTTTGATGCTAGTAAAAAAGCTTTGCCCGTTATGTTTCGAGAAGCAACTCAGGGAGACAAACAACTACGGGATTTAAGTAACTTAAGCCAATTTCTACCTTCACTGTTAAATCCAACTCTCAAAGGATATTTTGAAATTTTGACTAAACGCGATCGCTTTATTGCTCAGATGGATAAAGCATTGGAAAATTGTGATGTTTGGTTATGCCCTGTTGCTATGACAACTGCATTTACTCATCGTTCTAAAGGTTCAGTCATTAAAATAAAAGAACATAAAGTTCCTTATTTTCTAGCCAATGGCGGTTACACAATGCTATTTAATCTTACAGGACATCCTGTAGTCGTAATTCCCATTGGACTAAGTGAAAGTGGATTACCCATAGGTATGCAAATCGTGGGAAAAAGATGGCGAGAAATGGAACTATTGGCGATCGCGAATGAGATTGATAAAATAGCTGGCGATTTTCAATATCCACCTTTATAAACAACATAGATTAAATATAAATAATTACCATATTATGAATGCTGTCCTCGTTGCAACTAGTAAAAGTAATGGTAGATTACCAATAGGAGTGCAAATTGCAGGTAAGAGATGGCAAGATTTGGAGCAAAAGAGCGATCGCCCGAAGAATTGCTCTCGTGGTAGAATTTCAATCTCCCCCAATTTAGTAGATATTTCTTTCCTAATAAAAAGCAAGCACCTTAAAATTTAGATGCTTGCTGGATAGACAGTTAAAACCATACTTGGAAATACTGTACCCACATAAGTAAGTTGAAAGTAAGCAATAATTGATTAATATCTATATATTTTACTAAATAAAGCCGATTGTAAAAAGTTTAATTTTATTATTTACAGCCTTTTTCCCAACTAATTAATACATAGCGCAATTCAACTTGTAGAAAAGCTGATTCATCCATCTGTGTTTATCTGTGTTTATCTGCGCGATATGCGAAGCGGTATCCTTTAGGACGCGGAGCTATATCCGAAGGTGTATCCTTTAGGAGTCCTTTAGGGGACGCTATTTTAGTTGTCTTAGATGGAAATGCAAACCGCTGTAAACTTATGCTGCTTGAGGTTCGAGCATCGCGCACAATTGTTCTATCCCTTTGTGTAAATGTCTGGTAACAGTCATCGGGCTAATGCCTATATGTTTGGCAGCCTCTTTGCGGGGTAAATCCCAAAGAAATACACATTCAATTGCTGCTTTAGTTTTATCTTCCAACTGGCTCATCGCTCTTTGTAGTTGTAGTTTATCGTCTTCTAATCTGCGTTGATTATGATAGTTAGGATCTGCAATAGTATCACCAAAGGTAATAGAAGAATCCATTGAGTTATTGACGACAGCATCTAAACTAATTGGTAAGCGATTTTGTAAAGCCAATTGGCATTCACTCCACTCTTCTAAAGGGATGCCCAAACCAGCAGCCAATTCAGTATCTTTAGGCAAACGACCAAGCTGTTCGACTAAATCTTTGCGTAACTTTTTGCCTTTGGTATAAAGTTCTTGCCATCTACGAGGAATCCGCATCATGCTACCTTTATCTCTTAGATAATGCAGCATTTCACCACGAATATAAGGAATAGCAAAAGAACTAAATGCCGAACCTTGATGGGGATCGAAACGTTCGATTGCTCTAATCAAACCAAGATAACCTATTTGCTCTAAATCTTCATAAGGTTCGGCGCATTTACGGCAAATTTGATGAGCTACTTTCCTGACTAAACCTACATTTAATTCAACTAATTTATTACGTAATTCTAAAGATGGATTGCGATGATAATTCTGAAGGAATTCCATGCAACGATAGCTAAGGGTTTGGGTGGCCATAAAAATAAAGTTTTTCTGTATGGACAATCTATTTATGTGAATCTAAATCTCATTTTCTGTTGAGAAAAAAAACTACACCATAGTTGTTTTACGGAAAAACTTTACTTATGTTTTTTTTTCTACGGGCAAATACGCATTTAGTATTGAAATATTTTAGTAAGTACTATTATAATAAACTGCTTATTTTAAGTTAAAAATGTGTTTTCTTAAAAACAAAAATATTCGCTAGTTAGTAATAGCTAATTATAGTCTCGATCAAATTGACAAAATACATTCTTTTACTTGGTTTGTGTTTACCTAATAAACCACAGAAAATTAACTATCAATAAAAGATACGGTTGTCAAACTTAACCAATTTAAGTGATAAATGCTATAGATTTGAGAGGATGTTTGAAAAATGGCAATCCAGTTATTTTAAATAAATTAGACAAAAAGACAGGAATAGTATTCACTATTCCTGCGCTCTAAAATTACAGTTCAGTTTCAGTTAAGGCTACAGTTTGTTTATTTCTTCAGTCAAAATCTTTACGGTCGAATGGATTTGTTCATCCGTATGATTACAGGTAATGAAAAATCGCAATCGCGCACCATTTTGAGGTACAGAAGGATAGATCATGAAAGGAACATTAATTCCTCTTTTAAACAAATTTTGCGATAGCTGAATTGATTTGAGGGAGTCGCCAACAATAATGGGAATTACTGGTGAGTCTTGACTCATGCCTGTATTTAAACCGTGTTGCTGTGCTAATTCTAAAAATAGTTGTGCTTTAGCCTGTAAACGAGTGGCTCTTTCTGGTTCTGTTTTAAGAACGCGAACCGAAGCCAAAGCTGCTGCTGCATTTGGTGGCGACATACCAACGCTAAAAACGAAGCCAGGAGCGGTATATTTGAGATATTCAACCAAAGCATGAGAGCCAGCAATATAGCCTCCGCAGCTAGCAAAAGACTTACTCAAAGTACCCATCCATAGATCGACATGATTAGGGTCAACATCGTAATATTCACTGATACCCCGACCAGTTCTACCGATTGTTCCCATAGAATGAGCCTCATCCACCATCAAGAATGTTTTGTATTGCTGCTTCAGCTTAATAACACTAGGTAAATCGGCAATATCACCATCAGTGCTATACACCCCTTCAATCACAATTAATACTCGTTGATAGCGATGACGGCGATCGCTCAAAATTGTTTCTAAGGTTTCTATGTCATTATGAGGAAAAGCAACCAAACTTGCTCCAGAGAGAAAACATCCCTGAAGAATACTGTTGTGACTCAAAGAGTCATAAATAACTAAATCGTTTTTGCCAAATAAATGACCGATGGTGGTGACGTTGGTAGCATGACCCCCAACTAGAACGATGCTGTCTTCTACACCAATAAAGTCGGCGAGTTCTTGTTCTAGCTCTCGATGGAGCGGTTTTTCCCCTGAAATCAAGCGACTAGCACAGGCAGAAGTCCCATAATGAGCCGTAGCACCCTGGGCTGCTTGAGACACCTGAGGGTCGCCACACATACCAATGTAATTGTAGGTTGCAAAGTTAATTAGCTCACGCCCATTAATAGTCGTGCGATCGTTTACTATGGTTTCTTGGGGGACAAAAAATGGATTGCCATTACCTAAGCTTTTGACCTGCTCTTGTTGGGCTAATAGTTTTTTATATTCGGGAAATTCGTTAAACTTATAGTTTTCTAAAGGTATTTCTGATTGATGATCTTTGGCAATGCCAGCGAGGTCAGAACCATCGTTCCACGGCTCTGCGACTTGGGATAAATCGGCAATGGTTCCAGAAGAGCTAAGTTCGAGATCATTAGCATTTGCTCTATTTTGAAATAGGTTGCTGTTTGCTAAATATTGAGCTAGATCTGCGATGTTTTGATAATCCCACAGCAAAGTTGGTGGTAAACGGCAACCGAGATATTCTTCTAAATCGCCAGATAAGTTGATTGCTTCGGCTGATTCTAAGCCATATTCTTCAAAATCTTGCCCTACGTCAATTTGGTTTGGCTCTATTTCTAAGATTTCTGCCAATTTGTCGATTAACCAACCCTGTATTGTTTCTGAGGCAGAAACAGTATTGAGGGTATTTGGCTGACCATTTCTGCTAGCAGAAATTTTGTCTTTGCCATTTAATGTTTCATTGAATAGTGTCATTATTCACTCCTACACCACATAATAAAGAATTAACTGAGGAGAGTTCCCCAGAAAATGGAAATCCTTGGGGTCGTTTGTTTGCTGGTCTAGCCGACACCTTCCAGACCACGATCGTTATCGATGCTTATTTTGCCATGAACCCCCACCAAAATACCAGGGCATTTAGCAGGGGTTTGTTTTATCACTTTAGCAAGGAAGCTCTGCGAGCTTAGCTTGCCATAAGCAAGTCTTGCTTTAATTTGTAATACTAATATAATAGCGACCTCACTTTCTGTTATAAACGTACAGATCTATAGATTAATAGATCGAATCTATAACAAACCAGTGTAGATCGCCAGTAATTGGAAAAAATATCTGGAAAATTTTAGCTAGCCATATATTCTCTGACGTAACTTCTGCGTCTTCTTAAATGGGCTAAGGCTTGATGTTCCAGTTGACGTACTCGTTCGCGACTCAGACTCATTCTCTGACCAATTTTAGCCAAAGATAGCTCTTTGCCATCATCTAAACCAAAACGCAAAGAAATAACTTCTTGTTGTTGGGGAGATAAATCCGCCATCAAGCTGTGTAAATCTTGACGCAGTAGCTGTTGCGTAGCATAGCGGTCTGGAGAAACTCCATCGTCTTCCAGCAATTCTGATAACTCAGTATCTTGATTATCCCCTACGCGAACGTCTAGAGAGATTGGCTGACGGGCAATACTTAGATACTCCCGAATCTGTTCGGTTTTGAGACCTAGTTCACGAGCAATTTCTTGAGCTTCAGCACTACGTCCTAGCTTTTGAGCTAGCTCTCGTTGGGTTTTTTTGATCTTATTGAGTTTCTCGGTAATATGAATTGGTAAGCGGATTGTGCGCGCCTGTTGAGCGATCGCTCTAGTAATGGCCTGTCGAATCCACCAGTAGGCATAAGTCGAAAACTTATAACCTTTGGTAGGGTCGAATTTTTCCACACCTCTTTCTAGACCCAAGCTACCTTCTTGAATTAAATCGAGGAATTCCATATTGCGTTTTTGGTATTTTTTGGCGATCGCCACTACCAACCGCAAGTTTGCCTCGATCATTTTTTGCTTAGCTCTTTGACCTTCTCTAATAACCCTGTTAAGTTCCTTTTCACTCATTTGGGCAGATTTCGCCCACTCCTTCAGACTGAGTTTGGTTTCTAGCTGACGCTCTAACTCTTCTTTTTCGGTTAACAGGATCATCATTTTCTGTACTTGCTTCCCGTAAACAATTTCTTGCTCGTGGGTTAACAAGGGCACCCGACCAATTTCATGCAAATAAGTTCTCACCATATCTGCTGAATAGTTGCTCTTTTTGGTTGTTTTTTCGATGTTGGCTTTGGGCATCTGTACAGTTATGACTCCTTATAAACTGATTAAAAGTCAGCAATATTTCTTGATTTGAACTGTCCGACTATGTGTTTAGACGTATAGTTTGAAATAAAGGTTCAACTAAAGTTGTAAAAAGTTGAGTTCTCCACAATCTATTGACCATATACAGTTCAAGCCTACGTATGACATTACTGCTACCTATTTACATGATGAACTAAAATAAACTATGCTAATACCAATTTCGGAGGTGGATTGCCGTACTTTCACGGGCGTAGTCTACAGCTTTAATATCTTTGGTTTAGCTGAAAGAAAACCAACTAAATCCTGAGAAATTGATAAAAATTTTGGGGGGGTGTTGAATAAATACTGGTTGTGATGGTCGTTAGTTGCTGGCTTTTGTGCCAAGATGGAGCTTTCATTTTGAATTTAGCTATTGCTAGATGAAATTTCTCTATCATTTATTTTGTCTTGGATACAAAGTACAGCAGTGGCTACTGAAGCGTTTTACCTCTGCTGGTTTGGCTATTTTGGTATCTCTAGTGGCTACGGTGATTGTTGGCATAGATACAAAGCAAACTGTGACGTATCAGGTTTTTGCTTTCATGATAGCCACATTAATTATTGCAGTTACTTTTAGCTGCTATTTTCCCGCTCGCTTTGACGTGCAGCGTCAGCTACCGAGATTTGCCACCGTTGGTTCTAGGCTGTTTTATCGAGTTGCTATTACTAATAGAAACCAGAAGCTACAGGCAGGACTATTATTTATTGAAGAGATCGCCGATCCTAAATTTAGCTTGACTGAATTTAAGCAAATAATTACATCCAATAGCAACAAAGGTTCGGTTAATTCTCTGACCTACATATATTACCGTTGGCTATGCGCGATCGCCCAAAAACGCAAAGCCAAGACCAAAGCGATCGCCTTGCCCAGCCTGAAGCCCAATAGCACAACTGAAATACGAGGGGAAATTACCCCCACCCATCGAGGAGTAGTCCGTCTTCAGGGAATCACAATTTTACGTCCCGATCCGTTTAATTTGTTTAATGCGACGAAGACTGTCAAGCAGGCGGGATCGCTGTTAGTTCTACCAAAACGGTATCAGCTACCAGTATTCAACCTACCAGGTTCCAGAAGGTCTCAGTCTGGTAGCGTTAGCCTCGCTTCCTCCGTCGGTGATTCTGAAGAATTTATCTCTTTACGAGATTATCGTCCAGGAGATCCTTTAAACAAGATTCACTGGAAAAGCTGGGCAAAAACGGGCAAGCCTGTAGTCAAAGAAGAAAAAAGCGAATATTTTGTGCGTCACGCTCTTATTTTAGATACCTTTCAGTCTCAAAAACACAGCGAAATTTTAGAAGAAGCTGTTGCAGTAGCAGCATCATTCGCCTGGGATTTTCATACTCAAGAGTCGTTACTAGATTTGATGTTTGTCGGTTTAGAATCTTATTGCTTCACAACTGGTAGAGGTTTGGGTAGTAAGGAACAAATGCTAGAAATTTTGGCAGGAGTTACTGCATGTCAGGATAATTTTGATTGTTTGATGGCTGCGGTAGTAGAGAAAGTATCGATGTTGAGTGGCTGTATCTGTATTCTGATTAGCTGGGATCAGCAGAGACGAAAATTAGTTAACTATCTTCGAGGATTTAAAATTCCTCTTCTGGTTTTGCTGATTACTGAAAACGAACAGCAGCATGAGGATTTAAATTTAGAGAATTTATATGTCCTACCCCTGGGCAAAATACAAGCAGCATTGATGAATATTCGGTCGATTTAGCGATCGACAATTGTTGTTATCTGGGCAAACAGCCCTTAGTCTTTACTGAGTATGAAACTACCTCCGTTTCTTCTAGGCGCAACGCTATTATTTTGGGGTTGGCAAACAGGCTTTTGGATTATTGCCATTCCCTTGGCAATAATTTATGAAAGTTCACGCTATATTAACTGGCGATGGAATTTAGCTACGGCTGATTTTCGCTCTACCTCTCATATCTGTACTGTATTGCTGGTCGGGGTGTTGATTTATCTACTGGTTAGCGATCGCTCTTTACAGTTAATTTTTAGTTTCTTTCAGTGGCTACCTGTAATTTGTTCGCCTTTGGTAATTGCTCAGGCATATTCTACCAGCGATCGCGTCGATCTCCATGCTCTGTTGGTTTTCAAGGAACAAGCTAACCAGAAGCAGCTTTTTCCTCTGGACTTGACCTATCCTTATTTTGCGCTCTGTATCCTGGCTGCTAGTGCTGCCAATGTTCGAGACTTATTTTTTTATGCTGGTGCTGTCTTTTTGATTGGTCATGTTCTAATTACCATTAGATCAAAAAGATTTTCTGTTTTGGTCTTTATATCATTATTAATCTTGGCAACTGCTTTGGGTGCAGCGGGACACATCGGACTGCATCGTGGGCAAATAGCTCTCCAACAGAATACCGCCAGGTTTTTCTATCGCTTCTACCGCCCTCAAACCGATCCCAACCAGATCACTACAGCGATCGGCGACATTGGGTCAGTTAAGCAGTCAAATAAAATTGTTTTGCGCCTCAAACCAGCATCGGGACAGATTGCACCAACTCTAATTCGACAAGCTACTTACAATAAATATTCTTCTGGCTTCTGGGGAGCAACTAAGGCGGAATTTGTTCCTATTAAAGCGGGTAATAATAATACCTGGATTTTAGAAAATGGATATCCTGAAAAAAGAGAAGTAACGATCAGTGAAAATTTGGATGAGGGTCGAGGTTTATTAAAGCTTCCTCAGGGTAGTTTTCGTGTAAATAAGTTGCCCGTTGAGAAGGTCGAGCAAAATCAATACGGTACGGTACAGGCGATCGCCGAACCGAGTTTTCTATCCTACCAAATTCAATACAATCCCCAGCTATCATTTGCTAGTCCACCTACAGCTGAAGATCTACAAATACCAAAACTAGAGCAGTCTGCGATCGCTCGCATCATTAATGAATTAGAGCTGGCAAGTAAATCACCCCAGGAAATCTTAAGCACCGTAAATCGATTTTTTAGTACCGAATTTAGTTATTCTCTAAAACTAGCCCGACAGCGCAGAGATCGCACTCCCTTATCTGCCTTTTTGTTACGCCATCGTTCGGGACACTGTGAATATTTTGCTACAGCAACCACCTTATTGTTGCGGGGTGTAGGTATTCCCACACGCTACACCGTCGGCTATTCCGTTCACGAATTGAGCAGATTAGAGCGACAGTATGTCGTGCGCGCTCGCCATGCTCATGCTTGGACGCAGGTATATATCAATGGCAAATGGCAAGCTTTTGATACTACTCCCGCTTCTTGGATAGCAATAGAAGATAATGCAGCCTCCAATTGGCAACATTTTCAGGATTTGACATCACTGATTGGGTTTCAATTCTCCCAGCTCCTGGCAATAGTCAAAAATATAGAAATCAGACGTTTGTGGTGGCTGATCTTTCCCTTGGGGTTTATTTTAGTTAGGTTTTCTCGTCAGCGACAAAAAAGACGGTTGACCGCCTTGAGAATCAAGCAAAACGCTGTTGAGTATAATATTGGTGCGGACTCGGAAATTTATTTAATCGAACGGGAATTAAACAAGCTGGGGCTGGCTCGCGAGCAGGCTGAAACTTGGCAAAATTGGTTGAAACGACTGCAAAACGCCTCAGATAACTCAGCTATATTTGACGGGCTTTATGCAATCGTAAAGTTGCACTACCGTTATCGTTTCGATCCTCATGGAATCGGCGTTCGAGAAAGAGAACAATTGCGTTCTGCTTGTCGCGCTTGGCTAGAACAATATCAGTCAACACTCAATAGTGACCGCTAAATGCGACGGGGCGTTTATGACAGACGTGGCGGTGTGACGTTGACCAATAACCAGCGATCTTAGTTGAATCGGTTACTCTATTTTAATTGTTCAGTTATGCTTATAAGTTGACAATAAGTTGACAAAAAAAAATGAAGTTATAATATCTTAATATTAGGGTTAATGACCGTTTAAGTTTTTCTAACCAGTCGCCATAGAGATTAAATTGAAGCGAAGCTCGGTTTCTGACAACGGAATGCACCACAATTTATTGATTATAAGAGGAAAATTAAAATGCTGACGCTTTCATTGGCGACTTTATTTGTTGCTGCGATCGCACTATATATTAGTTCTAAAATAGACGACGATGTTTTTAAGGCGGGAATGCGGTTTACGTCTTTGGCATTCTTTTTGATCACTCTGTTTTGCGCGCCTTGGATCTTAAAATGCATTTTGATCGCAGTACCGTTGGCGGTTGTCAAATTGGACTCCCTATCAGCTAAGAATCTTTGATTGAATCATAAATATTGTTTCGCTATTTGTTTTGACAGCTTTGGTGCCGTTGTTTTTAATAGGAAAATTGTAAAATATTAAAGATGATCTTCTATTTGAGACATTTGCAGCGATCTTTGATAGTATTGCAAAGCACTAACTATAAGACTATTGATTTTTAAATATGAGTTTGCTATTTGCAGTGACTGGTGAATTTCCTACTTATTTTGTTGCAGTTTACGTAGTTGGTTTTATAGCTGCTGTGACTATCGGCTCGATCGCCTGGTACAATTCTAAGCGTCCCGCGGGTTGGGAAAACATGGAACGCCCAGATATTGTACCCAAAGTAGATAAAGATGATTTTAAAGGCGATAGCTAGATTATTTCTTGTGTATGGATGGTTAGGATAAATTTAGAATCAAAGTCGATTACTCTCATACTTAGCAAAACATGGAAGTGGGTTAATTGACCAACTAACCATCTATGTTCATCTAAACCCCTTATTACTTTCAACAAGTGGTATTAGCTATAAAGCGCGATTGTTTTTTCAAGTATCGACGCATCTAAGTTAGATCACAACAGCGCGATCTATAACAACTCTTCAATCAGCCAATATTCCCTAAAATAATCTGCAAGTATTTTTAGTGCAGGCTCCAATTCAGTATCTAAATCTATTTCTAAATCTTGATTATATATATCGCTGATAAATTTATGAATTAGTTCAAAGGTTATGCGATTGTTGCGATCGAATGCCATGAACTCCCCATTTTTAGTATTGTTGAGTTTACTAATTTCTCGGCTTCCTATTGTTTTATTCCTAATTACATCGCTTCTGACATCACGCCATAAGAGAAATCTTATTTGTTCTTTAGTAGCGACAAATTCATTATAGTTTTGAATTCTAGAAGTAAACTTACTACCCTTACAGCTACTCAAAAACCCAATACAAAGATTCTTATTCAGAATAATTCGATGAGGAGGTAAAACTCTTTTGCTGGGTAAAACATCTGTATCTAATTCAGTTATTTTTTTTAAAGCCTCAATAATATCCTGTAATTTGCCAACATCTTTTTCATCGAGCAAAATTTCCGCTTCGTTGTAATCTTGTTCTAGAATTGTTTGTTGAGTTTCTAAATAACCTCTAACTTTTTCCTCTAAGGTTGGAACTAAATTGAGGGATAAATTATTTGAGCTGTCTCGCGGAATATGAGTGGGATTATGATTTGCTACTTCGCTTTCTACACTTGTTTTATCAGGTACGGTAAAAGTATTAAATGCTTGAGCAATATTTTGTAGCAGTTTTTCTAGGCGATTTTGTTGAGCTTCTAGCTTATTTAATCTAGTTAAAACATTTTCTCCAAGCAAATTTTCTGAGGAATTATTATCAGCCTTTTTCTCAGGCAAGGGAATATTTTTATACTTATAGCGGAAATACTCAGCAGCATTATTTAACACTGCACGAATCGATCGCCGTTCGCCAATAATTTGTTCGATCTCTTGAGATGTAAATAAATTTGTTAAGCCTGTTCCCGTTTGCTGAGCTTTTAACTGCAAAATATCTTTGATTTCGTCTGCCGTTGGTTGCTCTAAAAATATCTGATGTTGAGAAATGCGATCGATGATTGAGCCATCAAAGGTTTGCTTTAACTGTTGCCAACGCTCAGGAAATAAATTAAGAATCACTAAAGCGTGAGGAACCAGGGTGAAAATCTCTTTTACCGCTTCACCAAAGTTTAGTAAAATATTTTGGTTATGTTTTAAACCCAGCATTTCTAGCTGGTCAAACACCATAATTAATGGTTCGTGTAACAGAGATAGTTTACCTAAAACTGCAATCGCTTCCAGGGAAAAGTCTTCTTTACTAATCTCATTGTGCCAACTACTCAAGCCAATTTTATCTAATTCTTCTGGCTCTAATTCATCAGCAGCGAGCCATTTTTTTACTAGCTGTTTGTAGCCCAGATCGGAGTAACGACAAAATCTTACAATTCCTTTGATAATTTCTGGAGCATAGCCCGTGGCACCGTATTTTCTAAACCACCATTCAGTGGTTATTTTTTCAATAGAGTCCCAATTGTTTCTTCTGGTTTTAGTACCTTCTCCTCCTAATATTTCATATAGCTTTAGAGGCTCATTTTGAATCTTATCTAAAATGCTTTTTATTTTTTGAGTATCATGATTACTCGATTTAATAATGCCCACAAAAGTATTGGCTAAGAAATACTCTAGCTGATTAAACCTCGTTCCTGGAATGCTTTTGTTCAGAGATTCTAAAATACAGCTATAGGTATGATATTTAATCGTGTTGGCATCATTGGGACAAGGAACAAACAACAGGCGATTTAGCTCCAATCTTCGTTTGGCTAAACGCATAATTAGATGAGTTTTTCCCGTACCTGGTTTACCAATAACCACCGCGCCCTTGCTTTGATGGTTTGGATCGTATTTAATATCGTCAATTACCGATTCTAAAGTAGTATATTGAGCGTGATAAATCTTACTATTGTCTGGGTGGCTTTGAAAAGGATTATCGACGCGACTACTACCAAAGGGATTAACTTGTATAGAAGCTTGAGACATTGTATGCTGAATTGCTAAATATAATTGGTATGTAAATAGAGCATCATATCTGGCTACATGAGCTTGCCTGGGATCGAAGTACTGGCGATCTACTTTTAGATTTAGCTTTTTGGATAAATACTCCAAAGAGTAAGAACAGTACTGTGGAAAAGACTGTTGAGCCAGTTTGTGAGTACAATGTACCTGACTAGGGTTTTGCCAAGCCAGATTAACTTTTTTAAAACTATTTTTCAATACTTGGATATCATGTAAAGCGTGATGAAATACTAGTATTTTTTGGCGAGTAATCTCTAAGAAATCTAGCAGTATAGTTTGTAAAGGCTTACTTTTAAAGGCACGTTCTACAGCTTGAGGATGTTCTTGGTTTAGAGCCTCATAAATTAATTTTCCTTCATGATTGATAATAGCAATTTCTCTTAGTTCTCTTCGCCCTTCAGTGTCGATAACTACAAAATCTAGCGGTTTAAATGGGTTTAAATATCTCTCAATCACCGAGCAGTATTAATCTAATCATCATAATTGAACTTCAAGCTGACAAACTCATCGTTAGAATTTGGTCGAGAACAAAAAACTACTTTATCTTGAGATTTTTCGTTAATCAGACAAGTAACTTCTCGTTTAAACGCTTCAAGATTATTAATATACCTCTGAGGATCGACACGCAGTCTTCTTTTAAATTGATTCCAAGGCACATCAACAATTTTGTCTCCGCACACCATTTCTACTTCGCCACCTTCAGCATCAATATCGCCAAACTCGACTTCAAACTCTCCAGGCTCAATTTCTACAAACTTACACTGTTCCATTTTGGCTTGTCCTCCACAGCTAGCTAATAAGATCGAGCATAAAAAACCCGTGCTAGCGATCGCTATAATTTTATTTAATTTCATCAATTAATTAGGAATATTGTCTTGTTTTTAATATATCTATTTCAGTCATGGTAAAGAGGAAAAATAAACTCAAATATTAAGCAACGCAATTATACAAGCTTACAATATGTATTTGATACACTACATAAAAAGTCTTAAATTTATCCAAGGTATTGCAACCGACAACCTGAACCAGATATTTTGATTGGTAAGTAGCCAACTCAAAATTATGTCTAATTCTCCCAATCTCAAGTCAGAATACCGCTGTTTCGATGGCACTGTTGCCTATTACTCCCATCATTCATCCGCTTGTAACCACGAGATGAATTTTGCGGTTTATCTGCCACCCCAAGCACAGTCTCAGGCAGTACCAATTCTTTACTATTTATCTGGATTAACCTGCACTGAAGAAAACTTCATTACCAAAGCTGGCGCACAACAATATGCTGCTGAATTGGGAATCATGCTAGTAGTTCCAGATACTAGCCCTCGTCATACAAGAATACCAGGAGAAGATGATACCTGGGATTTGGGAAGTGGTGCGAGTTTTTATGTAGATGCTACGGAAAGCCCTTGGCGAAAACACTACCAAATGTATAGCTACATTACTCAAGAATTACCTGCCCTGATTATTGCCAATTTTTCGGTCAAACCAGACAAACAAAGCATTTTCGGGCATTCAATGGGCGGACACGGGGCATTGATTTGCGCGCTCAAAAATCCCCAACAATATTTATCAGTGTCAGCTTTTGCTCCTATTGCAGCACCAATGGATTGTCCTTGGGGTAAAAAAGCGTTTACGGCATATTTAGGGAACGACAGGCAAAAGTGGGCAGAATATGATGCTAGTGAACTAATTAAACATACTCAGTTAGATTCGACAATCTTGATCGATCAGGGAACTGACGACCAATTTTATCAACAACAACAACTGCTGCCCGAAAAATTTCAGAAAGCTTGTGAACAAGTGCAACAAAATCTTAATTTGCGATGGCAAACGGGATACGATCACAGCTATTTTACGATTAGTAGTTTTATAAAAGATCATATTCAGCATCATGCTACTTATTTAAATAAATAAACTTAATAATCTCAAGCAAGGCTATATATTTAATCGATATATCTTGCTTGACAAACTTAGATTGCAGCAGACAAATATTGTTAGGGTTGTTAAACAAACGTCCTAGCATTTAATGGGTGTTGTTTTAATCTTAAACATCTGACTATATCTGAGAAATTTATGCTTATTTTCGGTGTTTTTTATGTCTAAATTTATTACCTTCCAGCCGATCGGTGAAATATTACAAGAAGCAGGCTTAATTACCAATCCACAGCTAGAATTAGCTTTGCGCGATCAACTTTATTATCAGGATATGCGCTTGGGAGAAATATTAGCTTTACGTGGATGGGTCAAGCAAAATACTGCTGATTTTTTTGTTCAAGAATGGTTTAAACTGGTTGACAAAAAAATAGAACATCCCATAGGATTTTATTTGAATAGAGCAGGACTATTGAGCGAAGAAGACATTAAAATTATTCTGCTAGAACAGCGTAAGCATTGTCTTCGTTTTGGAGATATTGCGATTAAACAGGGTTTGATTAAGCCAAATACGGTTGAATTTTTCTTACAAAATTTATTTCCTTCCCAGCTAAATAATGCTCGAACTGTTGAGAACACTCAGCAGCAAAAAAAGATTACCAAAGATGATATTACCTACTGGGTAACATTGAGTTCAAAAAAGCTAACTAATCCTTAAGCGGTATTAATTCTTTATTGGTAGGTTTTCGCTGTAGTTGACTTCAATCTACCATCTTCAAATTGCTGTCTGTTGCAACTTTATTTAGGCAACAACGCCATATTCTCGATCAAAAATTTGTGTAGATATCTTTGCCCAAACTAGGCTACACCAGATCTATTACTTTCAATAGTCAACAACTTTAACGGACAAATCTCAATTTGGTGGGCATTGCCCACCAGAGCATCTTAAATTAAAGAGTAATAAATAGTAAAGAATCATCGTTTGACTCTTATTTTTGTTCTGAGTCGGGATGATCATCTCGATCTGGATCGATTGTTTTGGTTTCAGTAGTAATATTAATCTCCGTAGTAGTCACCTCAATAATGTTCGAGTCGTCCGATTCTCCATCGCTCGATACATCTTCTGGAACTGCTTCTAACACTTCAGCGACTTCTACTGTTTCTAACGAGTCAAGGGATGATGCTTTTTTTTGCGGAATTTTTTCAGGTTCGGTTATTTCAGGATCAACCGTTGTGGATGCTGGTTCGACATCTACCTTGGGCATCTTAATTTGTTCTTGACTGTCACTAGCAATTTTTTCAGCTGGTTTTACTTTGGTTTCTGGTTGGGTTTTGGCATTTTCACCAGAAACCGAAGAGGTTTCTATTTGGTTGTCCCGAACAACTGGTTGAGGTTGAACTCGATCTGTTTTATCCACTTCGGCTTCGGACATATTTGATGTCTTTTGAGGCTGAGTTGCAGAATGCTTATGTTCTTGTTGCGCTTTGTTATCTGTTGTAGCTGCGGGTTGAGAATTAGCATCGTCTACCTCAACAGTAGTTGTTTCTTTGACAGGCTGGTCTTCTGGAAGAGAAATATTGGTGTCTACCGTTTTCGGGGCTGTTTGTCTGTCTTGAGTCGAGTCAGAGGAAACTTCGTCTTTTGCAGGTGTAGTTTTAGTCTCAGCAGCTTGAGGAATTGCTATTTCTTGTTCTGTCACCTTGGGCATAGTCGGACTTTCGGTAGGGGTGACAGCTGGTTTTGTTTTAGACTTGTTACGTTTCAATAGATTATTGATACTTTGTAAGACAGAAAAATTACTAATTTCGGCTGCTTGGGCTGGATTGGCGATCGCTTTTCTCAACTTCAGAGTTTGCCAACCATACACGACCAATAAACCCGTGGCAGCAGTCTGTCCCAAAAGCACGGCTCCCGTAATATTTCTGGCACAAAACCACAATATTAAGGCATAAAACAAGCCTACGGCACTCCATAAAAAGTCATCCTGGCGATGAATATCCGACATAAAAAAAGCGGTTAAGAACAACACCAAACTACTTGAGGCTACGACGATCGCTAGGGCATATGACAGCATTTTTCTTACTCCATTGATTGCTCTATATATTTTGCGACATGAATTCAGTATTTAGTAGTAATTGCAGTAATTCTTTTAAACGAAGAGCGGAAAATAGATTGTGTATCGAGTAGATAGTGATCAACCTATCGGCTATTGACAAGTAGCTAGCAGAAAATATATCTGATTGAGTAGTTAAAAGTTGCTGTAACGAGAGAAAATATTACTATAAATAGGGCAAGGCTCGCTCAAGTTAATAGAATTGAGAGTTTATTGAAATTGACTATATGCAAATTTATTTAGATAATAGCGCGACGACTAAACCCCGCTCAGAGGCGATCGCCATAGCTCAGACTGTACTTCAACAACAGTGGGGTAATCCCTCTAGTCTCCATGATTGGGGACAAAGATCGGCAACAGTTTTAGAAACGGCTAGACTACAGATAGCTGGTTTGCTAAACGCTCTCAATCCTGAATCTATTGTATTTACCTCTGGGGGAACAGAAGCTGATAATTTGGCTATTTTAGGCGTGGCTAGAAAATACCGCACTCCACAACATATTATTATTTCTAGCGTCGAACATTCCGCCATCAATGAGCCAGCAAAACTATTAGAACAGTGGGGTTGGCAAGTAACTAGATTACCTGTCAACCAATACGGTAGGGTCAATCCTTTAGACCTACAGACTGCCCTACAGGAGAATACAGTTTTAGTCTCTATTATCTATGGACAAAGCGAAGTAGGCACGCTGCAACCGATCGAACGATTGGCAAAAATAACCAGAGAACATGGTGCCTTGTTTCATACTGACGCGGTACAGGTGGCGGGACGGTTACCGATTGATGTACATCAGCTTGGGGTAGATTTATTATCTCTCTCTTCCCATAAGATATACGGTATTCAGGGAGCAGGTGCTTTGTATATTCGTCATGGCGTTGAGCTTGTACCCTTGCTAGGTGGTGGCGGACAAGAAGCCAATGTTCGTTCGGGAACTCAAGCCCTGCCTGCGATCGCGAGTATGGGAATTGCTGCGGAGTTAGCAGCAGCGGAAATGAAAACTGAAGCTTTTCGTCTGATTGAGTTGCGAGATCGGCTGTTTGACCTGCTGGCGGATTATCCCTGTCTGGAAACCACAGGAGATCGGCTATATCGCTTACCTCATCATGTCAGCTTGATCTTGAGCGATCGCTATGCTAACCAAGCCAAAGACGTAACGGGAAAAACTATTGTCCGACAGTTAAATTTGGCGGGAATTGGTATTAGTGCAGGTTCTGCCTGTCACAGTGGCAAACTTAGCCCCAGTCCGATCTTATCGGCAATGGGTTACGACGCAGCAGCAGCAAAAAGAGGTATTCGCTTAACTTTGGGTAGAGATACGACGACGGCAGATATTGACTGGACGGCAATGGTTTTAAAGCAGGTTATTTGTCGCTTGATGCCTCCTTTAGTATGTTGTTAGTTAATTACTTGACCGTAGGAATACATTTATACGGTTACTTATAATTTAACTCGGTAATCTTTTCGATTAGCGATCGCGTATCTACCTCGTTTCTTTGAAAAATATCGGTTAAATTCTCGTCTCCCAACTGCATTAGTTGAACCAAGCCTAAAAGTAGATGTTCGGTATCGATATATTTTTTCTGCCTTAGTCTTGCAATATTTAAGGCTAGCTCTAAGACATATTTACTTTCTGGACTAAACTTAGTGATTTTAGGAACTTCTTGTCGGGCGATCGCATTATCTTCATTTAAAGTTAAACCATGTTCTATTAACAAACGCGTAGCCGTAGTAGTTGGATGATTGAGTAAACCGTACAATAGATGTTCTGGTTCGACTTGCGAATATTGGGAAAGCGCAGCTTGGTATTGAGCATATTCGATTGCTTCAATTGCCTTGTAGGTGAATTTTTCACCTTTGGGCAACCACTGTGTAATATTTTCAATTAGAGTTTGCATCGGACTTTTCTCCTGATATACAAATATTGATTCAACTGCGACATTAAATAGTCCAGCAATTTTCAAAGCCATTTCCAGACTAGGAGTAAACTTCCCCGACTCAAACCCGTTAACAGCTTGGCGACTAATTTTTAACCTTCTTGCCAAATCTGCCTGTGACCAACCATGAGTTTTTCTAAGTTCTTTTAGTCGGTTTTTCACTTCTGATCAACTATTTATTGTCAAGTAACACTTTACAAAACCAGCAAACTAAATGTCAAGTATGACTTAACAAACCCCGAAGTTCGGCAACTTTTGCTATATAGGTAGAGAAAATAGACAAAATTATTAAAATATTAATATGTTGAATTAAAAAAACCGACTATGACTAATAACACTCCCGATAACAAAGAAACAGATATCGTCCATGTAAGTCCTGAAACCAACGCCTTAGTCGAAAAGGAAATGGAGGGACAGGACGAACAGATTAAAAAAGAAACTAAAGCCTTGGTAGAAGCAATCAAAAAGCGAGCGCAGTCAGAAATTGAAAATGCACAAACTCTCAGCCAGGATGCTTATCTAAATGCCGTTCGCAATGCTAGAGAAGCCCTGGAACAAAACGAACTGCTAAATCCTAAACGAATCGAACATTCTGTCGAAATGATTCAAAGAGATGCCCAGGAAAACTGGCAAAAAACCGTCGATGAAATTACTGCTTTGGGCGATCGCCTTCAAGAAGCTGCCCAAGTTGCTTGGGATATTTTAATGGGCAAAGATAATTCTGGGACAAAATAAACCAGTTTTTTCTATAGATATGAGCAGCAAAATTGCATTAAATATATGGAGGATTGAGTAACTCAGACTAAATGAAATTTATGTTTCGGAGGAGACAACTTCTGGTTTCTCATCGGGCTTAGGTTTGGATGGTTTACTGTTTTCCGCAGCTTTTTTGGTCTTCTGCTTGGTTGTAGATTTGGCAGATGCCAAGGGCTTAACTGCTTCAATGATAATTGGTGGAGTTTCCTTGTTAAAGGTTAGCTTTTCGCCTACGCAATCCACTACAATTTTGTCTCCTGCGGTAAAGGCATTCTCTAAGATCATTGTCGCAATGGGATTTTGTATTTCCCGTCGAATTGCTCTTTTTAAGGGACGCGCCCCATAAGCAGGGTCATAACCGATAGTGACAATGCGTTCTTGGGCTGCGGGAGACAGTTCGATAGTAATTTTTTGTTCCTTCAGCAAGCGTTGAATACCTTCGATTTGAATCGCGACGATTTCTTTTAATTCTGCTTTCTTTAAGCCATGGAAGATGATCAAGTCGTCAATACGGTTGAGAAATTCAGGACGAAAATGACTTCTGAGAGCTTTGTTGACTCGCTTATAAATTTCTTCGTAATCTTTGTCTTCTCCTTTGACATCAAGAATATGTTCGCTACCGATGTTACTGGTCATGACAATAATAGCGTTGCGAAAATCTACTACCCGTCCTTGAGAGTCAGTAATCCTACCATCATCGAGTACCTGCAACAAAATATTAAATACATCCTTGTGGGCTTTTTCAACTTCATCTAAAAGCACTACACAATAGGGACGACGGCGAACTGCTTCGGTTAACTGTCCCCCCTCTTCAAAACCGATATATCCTGGAGGCGCACCCACCAAACGAGATACCGCATGTTTCTCCATATATTCAGACATATCGATCCGCACCATGGCATCTTCGCTATCAAACAAAAATGCTGCTAAGGCTCTGGCTAATTCGGTTTTACCGACTCCAGTGGGACCCATAAACAGGAATGAACCAATAGGTCTACCTGGGTCGTTCATTCCCGCCCTTGCCATACGTATTGCTGCTGCCACTGCTGCAACTGGTTCTTGCTGACCGATAACTCTTTGATGCAGGTGTCCTTCTAGCTGGAGTAGTTTTTGTCTTTCAGATTCAAGGAGGCGGTTGACTGGTACTCCCGTCCAGTTGGCAACAATTTCAGCAATATCAGATTCAGCAACCTGCTCTCTTAGTAGGGTTGTTCCCTCAGACTGGATATCGATGAGTTTGGCTTCTTTGGCTTCTAATTCCCGCTGTAGTTTTTCTAGCCTGCCATACTTTAACTGAGCAGCTGTTTCATGGTCGTAGTCTCTTTCTGCTCGATCTAACTGAAGGCGGATTTTTTCCTCTTCTTCTTTGAGGGCGTTAATTTCGTCTAGCAAGCCTTTTTCCGACTGCCATTGAGCAGATAATCCACCCTGTTTGCCCTTGAGGGTTTCAATTTCCGCTTCAATTTTACTCAATCTTTCTCTGGCTGCCCGATCGATGGTGGTCATCCCAGGACGCTGGCTTTCACCTGTCAGCGAGACCTTTTCCATCTCTAGCTGCATAATACGGCGATCGATATCTTCCAATTCGCTTGGTTTAGAAGTGATCTCCATTTTTAATTTGGCTGCTGCTTCGTCGATCAGGTCGATCGCCTTATCGGGTAGGAAGCGATCTGTGATGTAGCGTTGCGATAGGGTAGCTGCTGCTACTAGGGCAGAGTCGGTAATCGTTACTCCGTGGTGTACCTCATATCTTTCCTTTAACCCCCGTAGAATCGAAATCGTATCCTCAACGCTCGGTTGCTTGACGTATACCTGCTGAAAACGCCTTTCTAGGGCTGGATCTTTTTCGATGTTTTTGCGATATTCATCGAGGGTAGTTGCCCCAATACAGCGTAATTCTCCTCGCGCCAACATAGGCTTGAGTAAGTTACCTGCATCCATTGAGCCTGAACCTTCTCTTGCCCCCGCCCCGACTACAGTATGCACTTCATCGATGAATAAAACTATCTGTCCGCTAGATTCGGTTACTTCTTTTAATACTGCCCGTAAACGTTCTTCAAACTCTCCGCGATATTTTGCCCCTGCAATCAGGCTACCCATATCGAGAGAAATCAACTGACGATCTTTGAGAGATTCGGGAACATCGCCGTTAACAATCCGTTGAGCTAATCCTTCGGCGATCGCTGTTTTACCAACTCCAGGTTCACCAATAAGTACGGGATTGTTTTTGGAACGCCGACTCAGCACCTGAATTACCCTTCTGATCTCTTCATCGCGTCCGATTACAGGGTCTAATTTACCCGTTTTTGCCCGCTCGGTCAGATCTTGCCCGTATTTTTCTAATGCCTGATACTGTTCCTCTTGGTTTTGCTTGGTTACTTTTTGTGAACCTCGAACTGATTTGATTATCTGTTCTAAATCTTGAGGATCGAGATTAAAGCTGCGTAAAGTTTTTTTGCCGATGCGAGCGTCTTCGGCAAACCCCATCAGAATATGCTCGATGGAAATAAAATTATCCGACCAACTGAGGCGACAAGCTTCCGCACGGTCTAACATTCTGTCTAGGCTAGGTCCTAAATACAGTTGAGACGAGCCAATTCTTGGCTGACGCTTAGTGAACATCTCTAACTGCTGCTGTAGACGCATCGAGTCAATATTAGCCTTATCAAAAATAGTTTTTGCTAATCCCTCTTGTTGCAGGGCTGCCAAAATCAAATGCTCTACCTCTAAGTTCTGATTCTGAAATAATTTGGCGACTTCTTGGGATTTTACGATCGCATCCCAGGCTTGTTCAGTAAACTTACTTTGATCGGTAGGCTGCATATTTTAGCTAAATTAGGGTTGTTAAATTTGATAATTGATGATGCTCAGTATAGCAAGGCTAATACTATTAACATCTGAGTCCTAAATTACCTATTGAAGGACTTGAATATCATATTATGTCTAATAATAATTCTAGTATCATCTACCGATTAATAACCATGAGTTCCAAGATTGCAGCTATTGACGTTACTCAACCGAGTGAAGAACAATTCAACCAGCTTGGCGTGTTCGATTGGTCGATTTGGGAACAAGAAATCTCTGAATTTCCCTGGACTTATGACGAAACAGAAACCTGCTATTTTTTGGCAGGTGAGGTGGTGGTGACTCCCGATGGTGGTGAACCAGTAATGATGGGTCAAGGAGATTTGGTTACTTTTCCTGCGGGCATGTCCTGTACTTGGAAGATTAACCGCGCAGTCAAAAAACATTATAAATTTGGCTGAGTTTCTGTTACTAAGACTGGGCTTGATTCTTAGCAGGCGATTTTTTCTTGGCTTTCCAAGTACCGCCATATCGATAGTGGGGGTTATCCTGGCTGACCTGCGACCAACAGCCAGGGCAGACCATCACCCAGTCTCCGTCTGATTCATATTGAATGCGGTAGCGAAGATCTACTAAATTGTTACAGCGATCGCATGGTTTAGATTTTAGTTTTGCCATACCTGAGACTCCTTGCACAAATCATAACGAACTTTTCAAGCGATCGCCCAGTTAAACTACTTTATCTAATGGCATAAAGCCGATATCTAGAAGCAACAAACATATACAAACCGTAAGCAATAAAACCGCTACCTATTAACCCTAACCACAACCATCCCAACGGTTGCGCTGCCAAGACCTGAAAGGCGTTTTGCAGTCCTCCCGCTATGTCAGAATTAGATACCAAGGAAGAGATAACCAGACAAATACCAGTTATGATAAAAGCGATACCCCTAGCAGCTATACCAATCTTGCCCATCCACCTAGCACAGTATTCTAATCGGGGATCGATCTCAGAAGAAGTAAATTGACTGATATATGAACCTGTATAGGCACCGTAAAGATATCCGATTCCGACACCAGTAACGCCAATTCCCGCGATGAAAACTA
Source organism: Pleurocapsales cyanobacterium LEGE 10410 (assembly GCA_015207195.1). Lineage (GTDB taxonomy): Bacteria > Cyanobacteriota > Cyanobacteriia > Cyanobacteriales > Xenococcaceae > Waterburya. Next base: position 5,467 of record JADEXJ010000048.1, on the reverse strand, counting down.
TTCCTTCTCCAGCAATAGGCTGCTCGAATAATTTTTCTACTGCATCTTTAATATGGTCGTTGTATTTTCCCAAATGTAAAACAATACTTAAAGCAGAATAAGCGACCCCTGCATAGCTCAAGCTACTTAGAATATAGCCAGACCGCTGCAATATGCCTTGAGGACTAAAACCCTGAGAATGCCCTGGATAGACTATTGCCTGAAGTAGCCGACGTAGGACATAACCTAAGATACCGACTGCCAAAAGGCATAAAATAACGCTGCCCAAGGGCTGTCCCGATAGATGCTTGAGAGCTTTATAAGTTCCTGCTGCTTTACGTTCTGGTAAGATTACAGCTTCGATCGCTAAGATGCCGATTAAAAAATAAACAACTCCTTTGGCAGCATACCCCAATAAAATGTACTGTCTGAGAAAAGGGTTAGAGATTATTTCTGACTGTAAGATATTTGAGTTCGTAGTTAGTTCTGCATCTTCGACCGATGTAGGATGAAACTGAGATAAATTTGATCCCAATTGAGATATTTTCTGTTGCTCTTTATCTCGATCTGCTTCTTGTTGCATCTAAAAGTCTTTATTTAATCTTTTCTTAATTAAAGCAGTAATTGTGCCTATCAAAAGACAGCTAAGAAATAGAAACCTGCTATGAGTGCGACGGGGGCATGATTTATTCTTTAAACGACTGAGAATCAAATATACGGGCGATACCATAAACTAGAAACCCTACTAGCATTCCTGGCAGCACTTCATAGATCGAACCCGAAAGCTGAAGCACTCCATTCCAGATAGCAGCAGTAGCCAAACCAGCCAGCATCATGATTACGCCCACGGTTGCCCTGACAGGAAATTGCCACACCCGCAGGATCAAAATAGGTCCTAAACCAGAAGCCAAAGCCGACCAAGCAAATACTCCCAAGGCAAACATATTCTTATCGCTGGCTAAAGCGATCGCCAGAATAATTGCTGCGACGATTAAAGTCCCTACTTTAACCAATTTATAAGAATGCGCCATCCCTGGAAACAAATCTTGAGTTAAAGCAGCAGAACAAGAGAGAATCTGGGAGTCGGCAGTAGAGACGACCGCAGCAAAGATTCCTGCCAAAATAACCCCTACTAAGATGGCAGGTAGGAGGGCGATCGCCATTTGAGGTAGGGCTAATTCGGGATCGCCACCGTCGATTAATCCTGGTAATAGTACTCTCGCACTCAAACCAACCAAAACCGCAGCAGTAGAAAACACGACGTAAGAAATGGCATATATATTGCGAGTTATGCCCATTTTTGACGCATCATCAAGCACCATCGCCCGAATCATAATGTGAGGTTGACCGACTACTCCCACCCCAGCTACCAGCCAACTGAGCATAAATAGCCCGAAGCCATACTGCAATCCTTGAGGAATGGGATCGATTAAGGTTGGATCAATCTCGCCTAGCTGTTGCCAAAGTCCTCCTAGACCGTCACAGGCTGTTATAGCAACAATCAACAGCATCAGCATGGCAATCATCATCAACACCGACTGTAGGGCATCAGTCCAAATAGAGGCGCGAATCCCACCAGAAAAACAGTAGGTAACCACAATAACCGTCCCCAAGATAATCCCCCAGCTATAGTTCCAACCAAAAATAACGTGCAGTGCTTTGCTTCCCGCCAACAACTGTGCAGCAGCATAAGCACCCAAAAAGGCGATAGTAATCAGTGCTGAAACCGCAGCGATCGCGCTATAGCCTTCGGACTTTTGAGCCAGAAATTCGCCAATAGTTTCCGATTCGGTTTCTTCCGAGATAATTCGCAGGGGTTGGTGAATAAAAAACCAGCTTAGATAATCACCTAAAAACCAGCCTACTAACAGCCACACCGAAGAGATTCCCACTTGATATGTCCAGCCAATAGTGCTGATGAACATTCCTCCACTATGGGCTGTGGCAAAGGCTGATAAGCCTGTCAGCCAAGGGTTGACGCTGCGACTGGCTAGTAAATAGTCGGCGGTGGTATTTTGTTTGCGCGATGCGGAATATATTCCTACTCCTGTAAACAACAACAGGAACAGAATAAAGCTGATGGCGATCGCTATTTGGTCAAACATAACGTTTAATCTTTAACTAGTGGATCTGGAAAATTCAACTATGATTAAAATATTAGGAATTAAATCTTTAAACAGCTTCTGACTGTAGGATATTAAACTAATCCTATTTATTAGGCAAAATAAAAATGCAGCTATCACCCCAAGAACAAGATAAGTTGACTATTTTTACCGTAGGTTTGCTTGCTGAAAGACGTAAAAATAAAGGCTTGAAATTAAATTATCCTGAAGCAGTAGCTTATATTTCTGCTGCTATTTTAGAAGGTGCCAGAGAAGGACGACCAGTAGCAGAGTTAATGAGTTATGGAACAACGATCCTCGGTCGAGATGAGGTAATGGAAGGTATTCCTGAAATGATCGATGAGGTACAGGTAGAAGCTACCTTTCCCGACGGTACCAAACTTGTCACAGTTCATAATCCAATTAGGTAAGCAATACAAAACTACTAACTATCAATCAAACCATGATTCCAGGTGAAATAATTACCCAGTCGGGAACAATTGAATTAAATGCTGGTAAAGAAACCTTAGAGATCGAGGTTGCTAATACAGGCGATCGCCCAATTCAAATTGGTTCTCACTTTCATTTTTATGAAGTCAATTCGGCACTTCAGTTTGACCGCGAAGCGACCAAGGGAATGCGCCTAAATATTCCCGCAGGTACGGCAGTTAGGTTTGAACCAGGAGATCAAAAAACAGTTGAGTTAGTAGCGATCGCTGGTACTAGAGAGATCTATGGCTTTAACGGCTTGGTTGAAGGTGAAGTTTGAGAGTAGGAAGTAGGAAGTAGGGAGTAGGAAGTAGGAAGTAGGAAGTAGGAAGTAGGAAGTAGGAAGTAGGAAGTAGGAAGTAGGGAGTTTGGTTGACCAACAACTAACAACTAACAACAAATGACAAATGACAAATGACAAACAATAAATCTATTGCCAGACTAGGAATAGGAGGTCCTGTAGGTAGCGGAAAAACCGCGTTACTAGAGTGTTTAGTCCCGATGCTGGCTCAGCAAGACATTGAAGTCGCCATCGTCACTAACGACCTATTGACCACGGAAGATGCAGACCGCTTGAAGAGTAAAGGATTTCTGGCACCAGAAAGAATTATTGGAGTAGAAACTGGCAGCTGTCCCCATACGGCTATACGCGAAGATCCGACGATGAATTTATTGGCGGTCAAAGATTTAGAGTTACTTTATCCTCAGTTGGATTTGATCTTTATTGAAAGTGGTGGTGACAACCTTGCCTCTACTTTTAGTTACGATCTAGTAGATTCTTATATCTTTGTGATTGACGTGGGTGCAGGAGATGATATTCCCCGTAAAAATGGCCCCGGTTTTGTTCAGGCGGATCTCGTGGTGATTAATAAGATCGATCTCGCGCCCTATGTAGGTGCAGACTTGGATTTGATTCGTCAACAAGCACCCAAGCATCGACGGGAAAAACCGATTGCCTATACTAACTGCAAGACGGGAACAGGTTTGGAGCGAGTTAAAGATTTTATTTTAGAAACAGTTTTGTTCCAGGTATGAGCGAACAACCGTTCGCCCTCAAGTTAAAATTCGGTAATGGAAACAAGTATTAAATATCAAAATAGTCTGGAGTTAAAACTGCAATGCAATCTAGCTAACCAAACAGTCTCCCAGCATTGTTACACCAGCTATCCCCTGCGTTTATCCCCCATATTTCGTTTCGAGGGAGCAAGTTCTCATCGAGCCTATTGTTATTTAATTAATACCTCACCTGGCTTACTAGCAGGAGATGAGTTGAATATATCTTTACAGCTAGCAGCTAACAATAGTTTGTATTTGACAGATCAGGCTGCAACCAAAGTGCATCCTATGGCAGATGGTACCCAGGCAACAGTTAACTATCAGATTGTAGTTGATGCTAATGCCAGTTTAGAATTAGTTCCAGAACCGATCATACTCTATAAAAACTCGCTTTTAGAACAAAATACCCTAATTAAGCTTCATCCTACCGCCAAACTATTCTTAAGTGAAATTATCTTACCAGGTAGACTAGCTAGACAAGAATATTATAATTTCAATTACTATTTTAATCGCCTACAGGTTACAGATTTAACAGGTAAATTATTATTTGTTGATGCCATGCGTCTTACAGGAACTCAAAACCTATTTAAACATAATCGGCTGTTTACATCTCAACCTATTATCGGAAATGCGATCGCCGTATTGCCAAATACCGATCTCAATCTACTAACTGCTCGACTAGAAGATATCAAATCAACTAGGGACAACAATATTGAAGTAGCGGTAACAATTTTACCCAGTAACAATGGCGTTCTAATTCGTACCTTGGCTGCAAAAACCATTGAGGTGAAAAAATATTTTACCTACGCTCTCAACTGCATTCGAGCCATAACTAATCAATCATCTTTACCCTATATTGCTAAATAATTAAGATGACAGAAATAGCGCAAGTATATTTAGGAAATATCAATCATAATTCTGATTTAACTGAGCTTGTTAACAATTGTTTAGAAGTAACATTAAATCCAAGCGATCGCCAGAAAGGAAGAATTCATGCTCATACAGATTCTGGTGTAGCTGTTGGCATTATTAAAAGTCGCGATTGCGCCCTACAGTCGGGAGATATATTTAGAACTAATTCAGGAAAGATACTCTTAATTCAGCTGCAACAACAGGAACTATTAGTTTTAGACCTGTCTTTATTAGAAGCAGATGTTTCTCCTACAAAATTAGTTTATCTAGGTCATGTTTTGGGCAATCATCATTATCCAATTACGCTCCAGGACAATAAAATATATGTCAAGTTGGTTACAGATAAAGCAACTATAGAAAAGTTGATTCATACCTTGAATATTCCTGGCTTGCAAATCAACTATCAAAAACAAACTGGCGATCAACAATTTAATTCTTTGTCTCATAATCATTAGAAAAAGAAGTCAATCAAGATTGAAATATTAAGTTGAATACACCAACCTCCACTGGCTATATTTAGCAACCAAAAACTAACAAAAAATACTTGAAACAACCTATTGCCTCAAATTTAGCAAAATTATACATTCTGCGAGGACTAGCGTTTGCTTGGTTTCCGATACCTACTATTGTTTTATTTTATGAAAGTCACGGACTTAATTTAGAGCAAATAGTTCTATTAAAAACCATCTTATCTTTATCAATTTTAATCTTAGAGGTGCCGTCGGGATACCTAGCAGATCTCTGGGGAAGAAAAACCTGTTTAGTAGTAGGTAGCGGAGTTTGGATCGCCAGCTGGTTAATTTATTGTCTGGGAACTTCTTTTACTGAATTTGCGATCGCTGAGGCGTTAGCAGGGGTGGCAGGAAGCTTAATTTCTGGGGCAAATACTGCCCTGGGGTTTGATACTTTATTACAGTTGGGAAGAGAAC
>JADEXJ010000272.1 GCA_015207195.1 Pleurocapsales cyanobacterium LEGE 10410 | reverse complement strand
ATCCAGATTGAGCTGACCCACCACCCAAAGGTACCGGTACGCATCGGAGTTCACATTGGCGATGTGGTATATGATGATGAAGGTATCTACGGAGATGCCGTGAACGTGGCTTCACGCATTCAGTCAGTCGGGGTTGCCGGCTCAGTGATGATATCAGACAACGTTTTTAACGAGATCAAAAATCATCCGGGGATCCGCGTTGAGTCATGCGGGGAACATGCCCTGAAAAATGTGTCGATGCCGGTCAATTTATATTCACTTGTGTATGAGAGTGCCTCACAGAACGGAAAACCCTTATTTGACAACGACGAGGAAGAATCGGCTCCGGGATCTTCTGAGCAGGGGCTGGGATCCCTCAAGCGTGGGGTGTCGGATATGTTTCGAACCTCGTACCGAAATCATATCGAGCTAAGCGCCATAGCGGATAACAAGTCAAACATTATGATCAGCATCAACGGCATCATTATTTCCATCATGATCGCCACGGTCCCGGCTCAAATAGCTTCCGATAGTTCACTGATGCTGCCTACCGGATTGCTTTTGGTCTCATGCATGATGTCACTGATCTATTCGGTATTGGCGGCACGGCCGCGGGTGAGCAATGAGAAAGTGACGCTGGAAGATGTGCGTTCCAATCAATCCAACATCCTGTTTTTCGGCAATTTTTATACCATGGACAGGGATGATTACGTAACCGGATTGGAGGAATTAATGTCAGACAGTGATCGTCTCTACAATACGATGACTCGTGACCTGTACAGCCTCGGAGTTGTACTCTCCAAAAAGTTCAAATTATTGAGGGTTGCCTACAACATCTTTATGGTGGGCCTGGTAGCATCTGTGTGCAGCTTTCTGATTGTTTATCTGCTGAATTGAAGTAATGAATCCACCCCGTTTACGAAGCAGCTATCAGTGGAGTATCGGATGATCGTTGATGTTGAGTAAGGTACTCATTCGGAAAAACTTCCTGTTTCTCTTGGTCAGGTGACGGGCTATGGAACCAAAGCTGCTTTCACCGTTGATATTTCTGTTTGTACAAAAATGGTTCGTTCAGAGTCCTGAAATTCAGGCAGAATGAATAATCATTACTGATTCATTCTGCCTGCGCCCTCTATCCGTTGAATTACACATGTTCGAGGTAAAATGATTCTCGGTAATTTCGGTAAAATTTATTCTATGAAGTTTACCGGGTTAAATTCGTCCTTATACTAAATTTTATCCACTCAACAGGCTTTGAGCTTGTACAATATTAGCAAATATGCTTATTCAATATCTTCGTTCAGTATGACATATTTATATTTAAAAACCCTTTTCTTAGGTTTATTTACTGTCCAGTAGTCATCAATATTGTAGATATTTCTTCCTGTGTCATTTTCTTTGTAAACCCTAAGAATGACATCTGTCTGATTTTTAACTACTACTGAGTCGTATATCGCCATCAGGGGTTGAACGAAAGTATTGCCAAAATCATCGCCTTCCTTAAAGAATACAGTCTGATTTGGCTGTATCAGTAAAGATTTGCTTAATTCTTCTTCCGCTGAGATAAAATCTATGGTCAGAGTTTGAGTTGTTAAATTCTCGATATCTGCTTCGTAAAATGCTGTAGGGTCACAACCTGAAAAAATTATGATCAATAATGCTAATGGGAATAGATTTCTCATACTGATTAATTTATGTTTTAATCTCTTCAAACAATGACTTACAACCAAAATGTGTTGAATTTGCAGTTGCTTTATTAAAAAGATTTTATTGATGTTACTCTTAGCTTGTTAAGGAAGAGATGAAGAAATTGAATATACTTTTAACATACGTACCTAAGATTACCTTAGTATAAAATTTGAAGCTGTACGCAGAGTATTTAATTATCTTTCTATTGGAATAGCCCTATTACGGATTTGTGTATCTGCGGCATGGCAACCATTAATAAATTGTGCATCAATTTCTTACCTGAGCGATCGATATACTTTATTAAACCCTGGGGGTTTTTATTTCAATCTGCTGTGCATAGAACAATTTGATACGCTTTAATTGCATTTATTCCATCCGAATCCGGCTCAAGCCTATACAACACATCATTAAGAATGGCATCTGGAGTAAAAAATCGGGTAAATATGTTTCGCTTCTGATATTTTCGGACTCATCAACAAGAAGCCACCTGTTTTCATTAGGTTCATCTAGTTGATAACCCGCCCAAATCCCGTTTTGGGCGTCTGATTATGTACTTAGCCAATGACACCTATCCAAGCCAGTGTTGCAATGACAACACCTGTAGCGACGCCGAGGGTACCCATGATGAAGTCGCTATAGGGCTTTTCGGGATTGAGGCCCGGCTCTAACACGGATTCAGAGGGGTCCCTTGGATTGAAGTAGACCTTGATGTTTCTATTGGAAGAATGACGCTCGGCAAACTCTACTGTTTTTGGGTATACCAAAGTATAAAAAGCTGCTGAATTGCCGCTATAGTTGAGGCCGTTAATCTCATAGCTATATTCTACAGAAAGTTTTTCGGCGTCCTTCATTTCGCCGCCTATATTGCGCTTTCCCCACAGGCGTACATCCTCTAGATGCCCATCAGTGGTTGGCCATGACAGGCTTGCCACAGCGTATTTGTAGCTGGCGATAGCGTGCCTTAGCATATATACGCCGAATAGGGCGAGCACCGAACCCACTATTAAAGGTATATTCATATCGTTGATATTCGTGTATGTATAACGGTCTGCCGGTTGTGCGGCGAGGCGATCAATTCAATAGTCGAGCAATGTATACAAACCCGCCATTTGTGACAAAGGTGCGTCTGGAAGGTATGATTCGTAACTAGTTCTTGATTCTTTGCTAAGAGTAATACTTGTTATGTGGCAATATTATGAGTTAAGCACATCCAATGGTTTAGCACATTGCCCAGGAAACGAACGAAGGATTTGTTTGTCCATGGTTATCAGTTTGATATCCAGTTCTTCTGCAAGACTGATGAATTCACAGTCGTAGGAAGAGCAATTAGATTTATATGCCAGATCATAAACCTGAACTGAGTTCACATGAAATTCTCGTTCTTTCATCTGATTTTCTGCTTTCTCAGAGATTTGTAATGCTTCTGGCAGATCAATGAGCTTTTTTTTCATGTAAAGAATAACAACATTTCTGAACTCACTTTTCCACAATACTGGAGCAACCCAATCCGAATCCCATTGAAATAATTGCTCACAAAGTTCAGTATGGTCTGAAGGTAACCAAAAGTGGGCGAGGACATTGGTGTCAACTACAATCATGGCTTGTCGTCCGAAGCTTCAGCGAAGGAAGGTCTGCCTTGATCAATAGCATCCTGAATTTCTTCAGAAGACAGGCTTCCTTTCACTTTCCTTCTCATCAACCGTGCTTGACGGAGAATTTCATCAGAAGAAACACGCTTCGGCTCGACGGTTCGCTCCAAACAGGCTATAATTTCGCTATTCATACTTCGATGTTGCGCTTCTGCCTGTTGCTTTAGTTTTTTGTAAAGAGGTTCTGGTATATTTTTAACTGTGATACTTGGCATAACCCTTAAAGTTTCGTTATGGTGTAAATATGAAACTAACTTAAAAGGGAAAATATTGCAAAAGGGTAAGCCATATAACGACTCAGGGCTTAAGCAGCGAGGCGACTAACTTTATTTGTGGCTAAAAACGCAAGCTCGTCCGCTTGAGCCGCTTTGTTAGCTTGCGAACTTTAGTTGCTAAGCGCTTGCATTAGAAACAGTTTTGAAAATCTTATTGAATGGACTCTGATCACTATAATGTTCAAAAACTTCTGGAAAAACACGTTTCAATCTATTCACATTTTCAGCAATATTTTCTGAGCCTTGTTTTTCAGAAGCCAGAATCTGAAGAAGTATGACTGCTTGAAGATTTGCAGAATCTATATCTTCAGCTAATTTTTCAAATTCCTCTATTGCTTCTTCTGATGGGGAAGTGTACTCAGACAATAGTTGATCTGATCGGATTAATACGTTGTCATAATCTTTATTGATGAAGTCTATGAATAGCTCAACGATATTAGTGCTAAGTGGATCTCCATTACAATATTTCAAAAAACTTTTATATCTGTCATCTGGTTGATCAGGTACCTTTTTAAGTGGTAATTCTACATTGTATCCTAACCAGGCAATCAAACCGCTGTTTAGGAAAACGGTTTCTAAGGTATCGTTATCTGCATTGATTACATGAAACATCTGGAATTGAAAGTTGGAACGAGTATGAGTACGCCAAATGGAAGTTTTAATTTCCTTGGTTTCACCTGACTTCAGAAGAGCACTTTCAACGACTTCTGAGCCGTATCCTACGGCCTGTTGCCAAACGACTTTTACAGATTGGTCATATTTGTTGGTAAAAGGAACCTCCCAAACATAGGAGCACCCAACAAGAACCAATAGAAAGAAGAATATTATAATAGTATTTCTATTCATGAATGAAGCAAGTTAACGGTTTGCCAGCTAAGAGGCGAGGCGACTAACTTTAATTGGGGCTAAAAACGCAAACTCGTCCGCTTGAGCTGCTGGTTAAGTGGGCGAATCTACGGAGCAAACATTTCCTGCAACACACTGAGTACTTTCTCTTCGGCTGAACTGCTGATGGAGCCAAGCTTTTTGATCAAACGGTTTTTATCTACAGTACGGATTTGATCTAAAACTACTTGCCCTTTTTTTCCTTGAAATGTAGTCGTGACCCGCGTTGGGTAAATTTTGATTGTGGAAGTTATCGGTGCGATGATGATGGTTCTGATATGCTTATTCATTTCATCGGG
>JADEXJ010000047.1 GCA_015207195.1 Pleurocapsales cyanobacterium LEGE 10410 | reverse complement strand
TACTTCCTGACAATGCCCTTGATAATCCCGTGGCTGTTATCTGCCCAAATGAACTTATGATGTAGTCGCTATATAATTCCAAAAGCTTGATATCCATTTCAATATGATAGCTTTTGCGTAACGTCAGTTCTTAACTAAGATTACGGCTGGCTTCCCAACCTAAGAGGGCGGTTTTACGCTCCATTCCCCAGCGATAGCCACCAAGTTCTCCAGAGCCTCGAATTACTCGATGACAGGGAATGAGATAGGCGATCGGGTTTTTTCCCACAGCATTACCTACTGCCCTAGTAGCAGTCGGACGATTAATCATCTCAGCTACGGCTTGATAAGCTGTAATTTCCCCAAATGGTATCTTTAACAGCGCACGCCAAACCTGGATCTGAAAATTAGTCCCCTTGACTAATAACGTTAACGGTTTCTGGTGCTTCAAAGTTGCTGGAGCGAAAATTCTGTCACATAAAGCTTGAGTATTGTGTCGATCGCGAACAATTTTTGCCTCTTGGCTCAGATGATGTTGACGAATAAAGGCGATCGCTTTGGCAATCCGCTGATAATCTTCGTTCTCCATAGACGCTCATCTTTAAAATCACTTGGTTAAAACCCAAGATTTTTGTTCTCTAACTCTACCAATGAAAATAACACCAAGCCACCCGTTTCTTGCGATCCCAAATATCGTAGTACTGGCACGTCAAACCAAAAATAGTGCAGAAAACAAGCTCTATCTGCTACATATCAAAAACCCGTGACGTGGTTAGTAAGCCAATAAATCATCTGTGTTTATCTGTGTTTATCTGTGGACTACTCTAATCCCTCGATCAAAGCCTGACACGCTACTACTTTTTCTTCGATTTACGATTGAGATAATAGTGCCAGAGAATTTTAGTAGCGATCGCTCGATAAGGCTGCCACGGTTGGGCAATAACTTCTAACTCTGCTGCTTTAGGACGTGTAGTTAAATTTTTAATTTCTTTTACGGCGATCGCTACTGCCAAGTCTTTGCTAGGAAATACATCCCGACGCTGTAAAGCCATCATTAAATAGATATCTACTGTCCAGTTACCAATGCCTTTAATACTGGTTAATTTTTCCCTAATCGCCGAATCATCTAAATGAGTCAAACTATCCAAATCTAACGAGCGATCCATAACAGTTCGCGCCAATTCCCGACCATACCTAGTTTTTTGCCGACTAAAACCAATCGTTTTAAGTTCTACATCATCCAAGCTAAGAAAACTAGTTGGCGTTAACTCCTCCACGGCACTATTGAGACGTTTAAAAGCAGCCTTAGCCGAAGCATAAGAAACTTGCTGTTCTAAGATAATCCGAATCAGGGTAGCAAACCCAGGTTCTCTTTGCCATTGCGAGGGATAGCCATAGTTGTTAATTATCTTTTCCAAATCGCGATCGCGTTGAATGAGTTCCTGGATATCTGCAATAAAAGATGTGTTGTTAATCATTGAAGAGCAAACTTCGCTATTATTTTTAAACGTAGTTGTTTTTTTCTGTAAATCATGAGCCAGACAATTAATTTTGCCGAGATCGAAGTTGAAACACCTACCATTGAACAAGTTACGGCAGAATACGACCGCATCAATACTGCTTTAGATCGAGCTTCGACTACCGCAGCCAAACACAAAGCCTTGCAACAGTGGGAAGATTTACGTCGTCGCTTAGAGAGTTGGTCTGCCTTGACTTCCCTCCACTTTAGTCAAGATACAACCAATGAAGCCTACAAACAAGCTCAGGAATATCGTGACGAACTACAGCCCAAACTAACCGCTTTGGAAATAGCGATGAAGCGAAGATTGTTAAACAGCCAGGAGCGCTCAGAATTAGAAGCCATCTTGGGTAAACAAGCCTTTAACTTATGGTCGGCAGACGTAACTACTTTTGAACCTGCTATTGAGTCAGATCTAGTTCAAGAATCTCAGTTAGTCAATCAATATGTAGAGTTGTTAGCATCCGCCGAAATAAAGTTTGGAAAAGAGACAGTCAATCTTTCAGGAATTGCCAAATATACTCAAGAGCGCGATCGTCAGACTCGTTACCAAGCGGAGAAGGCGCGCTGGAATTTCTTTAGCCAACACCAATCTCAGCTAGACAGTATTTACGATCGCTTAGTCAAACTACGACACCAGATGGCGCGAAAGCTCGGCTACGATAATTATATCGGTCTAGGATACAAGCGAATGCAGCGCATTGACTACAACCAATCAGACGTAGAAAGTTACCGCAACGAAGTGGTCGATCGAGTTGTCCCTCTGGCGCAAAAAATTATCGCTCGCAAAGCCGAAAAATTAAACTTGGATCGAGTTTGCTTTTGGGATGAATCTGTGTTCGACTTACAGGGAAATCCTCAACCCCAAGGGAATCACGATTGGATGCTTCAACAAGCCCAAACAATGTTTGACGCGATGCACCCAGAGTTAGGCAGTTTCTTTAAAATGATGGTAGCTGGTAATTTTATCGATCTCAAAACACGTCCTGGTAAAGCTGGTGGCGGTTTCTGTACTGGTTTCCCCACCGAGGGAGTTCCTTATATCTTCGCCAATTTTAACCATACTAAAGGAGATGTAGAGGTATTTACTCACGAAATGGGTCACGCTTTTCAAGCTTGGCAAAGTCGCAACCTCCCTTTGATTGACTATCTTTGGCCTACGTTAGAATCCTGTGAAATTCATTCTATGAGTTTGGAATTTCTTACCTGGTCACAAATGGACAAATTTTTTGGTGATGATGCAGATCGTTTTCGCGAAATTCACCTAGCCGAATCCATCCTGTTTCTCCCCTATGGCTGTGCCGTAGACCACTTTCAACATCTAGTTTACGCTAATCCCGAAGCTACTCCTCAAGAAAGAAACCAAATGTGGCAACAAATGGAGGCACGCTATCTTCCCTGGCGGGAGTATGGCGATTTGGAACATCCAGCCCAAGGTGGTTTATGGCAAGAAAAACAACATATCTATTGTTATCCCTTTTATTACATCGATTACACTCTGGCTTTATGCTGCGCGATGCAGTTTTGGCTTAAAGCTGAATCCGATTTCCCTACTGCTTTGGCTGACTATATCGCTTTGTGCCAACGTGGAGGTCAGGCACCATTCCAAAGTTTGACCAGTTCGGCTAATTTGGTTTCTCCCTTTAAATCTGGTTCTCTGGCAGACGTGGTTCAAAAAGCCCAAGATTTTTTAAAGTTATAGCGGGATTTGGCATAACACAAATCTGGATTACGTTTAGTTAGAAAAACAGCGTACCATTAAACTGTTTAACGGTACGCTACTGTTACTGCATTTTGTTTGATTGTTTGTATTCATTGTTGACCAAATATCTTTATTATCTCCAAGATATGAGGTCGCATGCAAATCAAGAAAACCTTGTTTTGTGTAGGCATTTCTTTTGCCTTTGGCTTATGTCAGCTTCAATAGTTTCCCATTGTTGAGGGCAAATAAAAGAATTTTTCCACATTACTTGAGGACTCGTTGAAGTATAACAAAAAGTTATGGAAAAACGTTCTGTTTGCGTAGGTGGCTGAGCGCGATGAAAAACACTGCTAGTATCAGTAATGATTACGCTTCCTTGAGGTGCTAAACAGGCTGTCCAGTCAGACTTTGGCACAGCTTTTTGTATCTCTTGATCGGATAAATATCCTAGATTATTATAATTTAATTTTTTGATCGCTTCAGAAGTAGTTTTTCGCGAAATATATTCATAAGGACCCCCTCCAGCAACCACGTCGTTCAAATAAATAATTACTTTAACAGTACGACGATCCTCCCAGTCTATATGCCACCGCCTAACGCCCGAATACTGACCATCTGCAATGCTCCTTCTGATGGCAAAACCTTGATACAGAATGGGCAAGCCAACATAATTTTCAATCAAATCCAGCAGCTTTGGCTCCAATGCCCATAACAATATTTCAGGAAGTTCTCTTAAATTATTTTGATGGCAGTCTACTTCACTTGCCTCTTTTTGGGTTGACTTATTAAGAGGAGTTTTGAGTTGATCTGCCAACGACAAAGCCATATTCAACATTAAATTTGTTGAAGATAGATTTAAGTCTTCAATAGGAATAATGCAAGTACCTTCGTTACGCAATGTTCCCAAAAATGAGGTGCTTTGACTATCGAGCTGAGGCAAAAACTGAGCATGATAGTTTAAGGCTTTTTGATAAGCTTGCTCTTTCAGTGCATGAACTGGAGGCAGTCTGTTAATTTCTCTCTTGATTTTGAGAGGTAAATTTTTAACCTTTTGGGAAACATAAGATAAATTATTAGCAGTCATTTTCATAAACATAAATATATAGATTTTCTGGATGGCAGCTGTTTCTAAGCCTAATTAGTTGTTTTTTAGGGTTAGTTTCAATCATTACTGGCTAAAGACTTTTGTAACATTAAAAACTTTGAGTATATATATTCTTTAAACCAATTATTAAAATCTTTATCAGAATTTTGTAGATTTTCGGCAGAACTAACAATGGTGAGATCGAATTTAATCACGTTTGCGCTTTTTGATAGTATCATATACTACAGAAAAATCCTAATTTTCAACAGGTTTGTCTTATGTTTGTGTATTTGTGGAAATTCTGGGCTATAAAGTAGCGGAAAGTCGAGAACAGTTGAGCCAAACGAGAATAGCGGAATTGTTCAGTTGTTGAGAAGAACCCCCGCTTGACATAATGTTTGATGTTATAGCAGACATCAAATATATAGGGCTTTATGTGTACTTTGAGAATATTGATTAATGTGGGATCTTCTCTTTAAATTCGTCTGACAACTAAGTTCTGCAATATTCTCTTGACGAAACCCAGATCGATCGATTAAAACCTTGGTTGAGAAAGTTTGTCTACTTTGCCCATTAGTCCAATCCTCAACGGAAAGATTGCTTGCAAGATCGAACAACTGAGATTTGGAACTTAAAAAATAAGCAACTTCAAGTCTGTACTCAGCAACTGTATTAAAGTAACCATTCGTATCAAGCAACATCACGCTACTTCCAAAGATTTGGCAGATGGCTTAAACCACGATTTTTCGGTTTGACCAGTTTTTACCACAAATTCATCAAATTCATGCGCTATCTTCCACAATGTCTTACTTTGACTCTGACTATTTTAGGTCTGACTAGTTTTTTTCCAGTTACCTCCAGCCGTGCAGATACGGCTACTAGTTTTGGTAGCGGGGACAGTTTGGATTCAATCGAAATTCCCGTTCCTCTTCCTCAAACCGACACGCCTGGCATTTGCTCAAATTACATCGAACCAGTAATCGGCAATATATTAGAACGCCCCGAACTGAGTCATGGTAAGTGGGCTATCTCAGTACAAACTTTGGGAGGAGCGAATATATATAGTCTTAATCCAGATTCCTATATGGTTCCTGCCTCGAATATCAAGCTGTTGGTTACTGCTGCTGCATTACAGAAACTTAATCCTGACGGACAAATCCGCGCTACATCTATTGGCGACTGGATTAAGGTGACTAATCTTAGAAGCGATAATGCCTATGCCAACGTTTTATTGAGATATTTGGGAGGAACTCAATCAGTCCAACAAGCTTTAACAGGCTTGGGAATTGATGCCAACGGTTATCGTTTACGGGATGGGTCTGGTTTGTCTCGCAACAATTTAGCGACTCCAAGAACTTTAGTTTCGACTCTTAGAGCCATGTTTCATGCCAGAGGTAATGACGTTTTTTCTGCCTCTCTTCCTATAGCTGGAATTAGCGGTACGTTGAAAAATCGTTTGCGACACACTACGGCAGAAGGTATGGTTAGAGCTAAAACGGGTACTCTCAGAGGTGTCAGAGCCTTGTCTGGTTATATCGATAATTCCCAGTATGGCACCCTGGTTTTTAGCATCATTACTAATCAACCAATCAATCAATCCAGTAAATCTGTAGTTCAGGCAATTGATGAAATAGTTCTGCGTCTGAGCGTTCTCACTAAATGCCAATAAAAGAAACTCACTAAAATGTTAAGCAATATTACAATAATAACGTCATAGCGTTATGCTGGCTTGACAGCAAAAAATTAAGTAGGTAAATTAACATACATACCCGGGTAACTATTAAACTTAGTGATATGCAAAGCAAGCAGAAAGTAACTTTATATATACCTCCAGAACTGCATAGGAAGCTAAAGATAAAAGCAGCTATAGACGTTGAATCAATGTCTGTACTGGTAGAAAAAGCGATCGCTTTTTATATGCAGTTTCCCGAAAAGGTAGAAGAAATTGAGGCTTCTGTTCGGGGAAAAACACACCAGGTTCACATTTGTCCAGAGTGCAGTGCGCCCATGGTAATGCGAAATGGAGAAATGAGTCCCTTGAGCAATCAAAGCGGTGTAATAGCAGAAGATATTTCTTTAGAAGTAGCTGGCAAGGCAGAATCGGAAAAGCCAAGTGAAGAAGAATTAGTATCCTGCATTTAGGGTAGGTTAGAGTTCGGCAATTAAAAAATATTAGAAAGCTAGGGATTCAGCAGGGTCGATATCATGAAAGAAGAGCTAAATATTCTCGTACAGGCTCAATATCCACTAATCTATCTGATTACGCCAGAGGAAGAGCGTGCAGAGCAGGCGATAGCTAAGATTGCCAAAGATAATGCTGAGTATAAACGCGTGTTTGTCTGGACGGTAACCAGAGGTATGGTTGAGTATGGTCAACCCCGTCAAGGAACGCAACATAATACGGTTTCCCCTGAAGCAGCTATTGAATGGACGATTAGACAAAAAGATGGCGGAATCTACATATTCAAAGACCTGCATCCGTTTATCGATGGACCAGTAATCACTCGATGGTTGAGAGATGCGATCGCTTCATTTAAAGGCTCTGATAAAGCTATTATTTTAATGTCTCCCGTACAGACCCTACCAATAGAGCTAGAAAAAGAGGTCGTAGTATTAGACTATCCTCTACCCAATTTAGCCGAACTAAATCAAGTACTTTCCAGCAGACTTTCCAAAAGTAAAGGCAATCGTCTAGATACCGAAAACAGAGAAAAATTACTCAAGGCAGCACTGGGTTTAACTAGAGATGAAGCGGAAAAGGTTTACCGCAAAGCCCAAGTAAAAGCTGGTCAATTAACTGGAGAAGAAGTAGATATTGTTCTATCTGAGAAAAAACAGCTAATTCGGCGCAACGGCATTTTAGAATACATCGAAGAGGATGAAACTATCAATTCCGTCGGTGGGCTAGAAGAGCTAAAGCGTTGGCTGAGACAGCGTTCCAATGCTTTTACTGAAAGAGCAAGAGAATATGGTCTTCCTCAGCCTAAAGGAATGTTAATTTTGGGCGTGCCTGGCTGTGGTAAATCCTTGATTGCCAAAACTACCTCGCGTCTTTGGGGTCTACCTCTGCTTCGTCTTGATATGGGGAGAGTTTATGATGGTTCGACGGTAGGGCGTTCTGAAGCTAATCTACGTAATGCTTTAAAAACAGCAGAGTCTATTTCCCCCGTAATTCTGTTTATCGATGAGCTAGATAAAGCTTTTGCTGGCGGAGGCGGTTCAGGGGATTCCGATGGTGGTACTTCGGGTCGTATATTTGGCTCTTTCCTAACTTGGATGCAGGAGAAAAAATCTCCCGTGTTTGTTATGGCAACGGCAAACCGCGTTGAAAGATTGCCAGGGGAGTTTTTACGTAAAGGAAGATTTGATGAAATCTTTTTTGTGGACTTGCCAAATTCCGCAGAAAGAAGAGATATTTTTAGAATTCACCTAGGAAAAAGACGTTCTGAAATCAATCGCTTCGATTTAGAACAGTTAACTAAGGTGTCCGATGGTTTTTCTGGGGCAGAGATTGAGCAAGCAATCATCGCTGCAATGTATGATGCTTTTGCTCAAGATAGGGAGTTTACGCAGTTAGATATTATTGCTGCGATCAAGGCTACCTTACCTCTATCTCGGACAATGACTGAGCAGGTAACAGCCCTACGGGATTGGGCTGGTCAAAGGGCAAGACCTGCCTCAGCCTCCGTTGCTGAATATCAGCGACTGGAGTTTTAAAGGCTTTCTTCTGTAAGTCAAACTGGTTTGCAGAAGCAGAGGCTAGCATTTGCTAGCAGTTTAGTTAGAATAGTCCGTCGCTCAGCATGATGTAGACGGTAATTGATTTTAAAGTTGTTGTTTACTTCTCTTCTACTGGAGGAAATATTAATGTCTCACTTTAGCACCTTACGTACCAAAATCAGCGATTCTGCAATTCTAGTTAATTCTCTTCGCGATCTTGGTATTAATGTTCAGACTAATGCTGATGTTCGTGGTTACAACGGTCAAAGACTTCGTGCTGACATCGTTGCAACTTTAGAAGGTGAATACGATCTAGGATGGTCAGAAAACAGTGACGGTACTTTTGACTTGATTGCTGACCTTTGGGGTGTTGCTAAAAAACACAACCAGACTGAGCTAATCAACTCAATCAATCAAAAATATGCTGTTAACAAAACCTTGTCTGAGGTCAAACAGCGTGGTTTACAGAATGCCAACGTTAAGTTAGTTCTTCAGTAATCGCAAGAATTTAATTTTAAGTTAAAGCGCGTTCCCAAGCATCAGGGTTGACATAACTATAATGTCAGCCCTTTTTTGTTGGCTGTAGATAAAATTCAACGAGGCTCTCCTGCACCCAAGAAAAGTTGATGGATCAAGCTAGAAACTACGGTTAGAACAATTGAACCAAGCACGGCAGGAAAAAACCCAGCCACCGTTAAACCTGGAGTAAGATAGCCAACTAGACCCAAAGCGATCGCGTTGACTACCAGAAGAAACAATCCTAAAGTTAAGATAGTTAGAGGTAAGGTCAACAAGACTAGTATTGGTTTGACGATCGCATTGACCAACCCCAAAACCGCTGCACCGAATAAGGCAGAAGAAAAGCTAACAATAGCAAATCCAGGTACGATGAACGCGGTGATAATTAGAGAAATAGCCGTCGCCAACCACGTTAGCAAAAATTGCAGCATTGTATTTACTCAAAATCAAATTAATATTTATCTCTTAAGTAAATAGTAATAAATTTTGTTAGCTATTTTTACTTTTAGAGGTTCGGTGTTTTTGAGACACTTTGGTACGGAAACTCACATTAGCACCACCACTATGCTGTTCTAAGAGTAATAAAGGTGTTGGTTTGGCTTTTTGATTCCAGCTCATTGTGACAATGTGTCCCTGAACTATGGGCTGCCAATTATTGCGGTTGTCTTGAGGACTCAAAAACATTTCTACGCAGTCTACAATTTGACTGATGGTATTTGAAGTAGACTGAGTGGGTAACTTCGTCAGTTTAACCTGGATCCGAAACAGTACTCGGCGAGTTTTTTTACCTAAGCTATCTGTATCGTAGGTAATATCAAAAGTTTCGTCAATATTAAAACCGCTTTTACTAGCAATACCTCCGCCAGCATTTTGTGATAAGTTAATGCGCATAGCAGTACTAACAAACTGCTTCACCTTGACCTTAGCCTGATTGACCAAAATATTACGGAACGTCGGTTCTTGCATCCGCATTCTAATATAGTCTAGATTGCAGTCTCGCGAATTAATCAAGTCAGGATTTTCTTCCCACTGACGAATAGTTGATAAAGCTGTATTTAGTCTTTTTTCCAGACTTAATATTTTTGTCTGTTCGTATTGAATAGCCTTTTTCAACTTGTTATGCTTCCATCTACCATAAACAATCAGACCTATTAGAGCAATCAGTAGGCTTAAACTACCAACAGCCCAAATAGGACTATGAAGTATTTTTGGTGTTGATAAAACTTCTGAAGGAACCGTCTTGTTAGAAGTGTCCTGAGCAATTATCAACTTAGTTTGATTATAATCATTAGGCATAGAAGCTAAATAAGATCGAGTCTATTCTATGCTCATAATATGCCCACAAATCTAGCAATAAATAACATATCAGAGTAATAGAAGCAAAATTAAAAGTCAGAGATTAAAAGTTGCTAGGGGTTAGTCATTTGTCATTTGTAAATTGTAAATTGTCAAGTCTCTAGTTTCTCTCCCTTCTGCCCTAGCCTTTTACACATGAGGATTGATGTCCGAATGGGTACAAACCCCTGATTCGCGTCTTGGTCTTGTCTCCTCATACATCAGGATGATCCAGGTTTATTTAATCTTTTTAAGTCTGCATAATCGTTAAACTAAAGCAGAAGGGACAAAATCCTTTTGCATAGTATTTCCTTAGAGTAAGTTATTAGACGACCGACAATAGCGATGGAATTTTTATCCGATACAGTAGTCCTTTCGCGTTTACAGTTTGCCCTGACAGCAATCTTTCACATGTTATGGCCAGTTCTGACTACAGGTATGGCAATTTATCTAATTGTCGTAGAAGGATTGTGGCTCAAAACCCGTAACGAAAATTATTATTACCACGCCCGTTTCTGGTCGAAGCTTTATGTTCTCAATTTTGGTATTGGAGTAGCTTCAGGACTACCAATGGAGTTTGAGTTTGGTACTAACTGGGGACCATTTTCTCAGGCTGTCGGAGATTTTTTTGGTAGTGTTTTGGGGTTTGAAGCGTCCATGGCATTTGCTTTAGAAGCGGGTTTTTTGGGCATTATGTTGTTTGGTTGGGAACGTGTACCGCCAATCATGCACTACTTTGCCACGATTATGGTGGCGGTAGGTGCTAATTTATCTATTTTTTGGATCTTGAGCGCGAACTCCTGGCTACAAACTCCTACTGGGGGTCAGTTTGTCGATGGTCATTTTGTAGTTGGCGACTATTTTCAGGCAATTTTTAATCCTTTTATGCTCAACAGCGTTCTCCATATGTTCTTTGCCACGATGGAAACCTCTCTGTTTGTCATTGGCGGAATTAGTGCTTGGTATATCATTAACCAACGCAATCCAGAATTTTTTACCCTTTCTTTTA
Source organism: Pleurocapsales cyanobacterium LEGE 10410 (assembly GCA_015207195.1). Classification (GTDB taxonomy): domain Bacteria; phylum Cyanobacteriota; class Cyanobacteriia; order Cyanobacteriales; family Xenococcaceae; genus Waterburya. Next base: position 29,342 of record JADEXJ010000047.1, on the reverse strand, counting down.
AGATTGTCTTAGCGATCGCGATCGCCGTTACTCCATTGCAACTTTACATCGGTCATTTGAGTGGCGAACAGGTATATCACTACCAGCCAACTAAACTGGCAGCTATGGAAGCGCAGTGGGAGACTATTCCTGCGGGGGAATCCCCTTCTTGGAGTATGGTAGCAATTCCCAATGACCAAGCGGAACAAAATGATTGGGAAATATCTATTCCTGGGCTATTGAGCTACATTCTGGAAATTAAGCCTCAGCTATCCGAACCCGTTATCGGTTTAAAAGAATATCCCCCAGAAGATCGTCCTCATCAAATTGGCTTGGTTTATTATGCCTTTCGAGTCATGATTGCGATCGGCTTTCTTTTAGCTGGATTGATGGCATTGACAGTTTTACAGTGGTTGCGAGGAAAGCTAGCACCTGACAGCATTGTTCAGCAGCGTTGGCTGCTTAGGCTTTGGCTATTGGCTGCGCCTTTGGGCTACATTGCCGTCGAGTCAGGCTGGATCGTGCGTTGTGTCGGCAGACAACCCTGGACGGTTTATGGAGAAATTCGTACTGTGGATGCAGCTTCTCAGATACCAGCTAGTAATGTTTTAACTTCTCTAATTAGTTTTGCGATCGTTTACAGCATCTTATTCGTGTTTGCTCTTTATTTTGGCAGCCGTATCATTCGTCGAGGTCCAAATTTAGCTCTGCCCGTACCAGGAGAAATTTCTCCCGATCTAAATACTACACCAGCAAAACACGTTCCCGATAGTCGTCCAGTAGAAGCGCAACAGTAGAGTTAGTCCCTAAAGGGACAAAGGGGTAATCCCCGCATGTAGCTTCGAGACCAAAGGGAATGCTAAAGCATACCGCTCTGCATATCCTTTGGGGCAAATAGTTGGTAGTTAGTAGTTAGTTAATAATTGTCTCGATGCTGCTACCTCCTCATCATTCATCCTTTACTCCTCATACCTTTAATAACATGGAAGCTCTCGATTATTTTCTACCCCAGGTTTGGTTTGCCGTTCTGGCGTTGTTTTTGTTTCTTTATGTGATGCTCGATGGATTCGATTTAGGAGTGGGAATTCTTTCTATTACCGCCTCTAGCGAAGAACGTCGGGGCATTCTGATGACTAGTTTGGGTAATGTTTGGGATGCCAACGAAACTTGGTTGGTTTTGATGGGAGGAGCTTTATTTGGGGCTTTTCCTCTGGCTTATGGCACGATTCTTCAGGCTTTATACATTCCTATTATGGTAATGATTTTTGGCTTAATTTTTCGAGCGGTAGCTTTTGAATTTCGCGAACACGCTAAGACTAAGTTGTTTTGGAACATAGCTTTTGGTGGCGGTAGCTTTTTGGCTGCACTGGGACAGGGTTTTGCTTTGGGGGCAATTTTACAGGGAATTGCCGTGGATGATGCTGGACATTTTATTGGTGGAACTTGGGACTGGTTTAGTTTGCGATCGCTTTTGGTAGCTTTGACCCTGATTCAAGGTTATGTGTTAATTGGTTCAACATATTTAATTTTAAAAACGGAAGATGAATTGCAGTCTACCCATAACCTAACTGCAAAAATTTCGGCAGTAACCACCTTTATCGGTGCAGTTTATCTAACAATTACCACCCCGATTTTTTCTGAAAGTGCTAGGGATAGACTGTTCGACGAACCACTGGTTTATATCTTTGCCCTGATTCCATTGCTGGGGGCTTGGTTAATCTTTTTATTACTTAGAAGTCTTTATTTAGAACAAGAAACACGACCATTTGTTTGGACCCTACTATTATTTTTGCTGTCTTTTATCGGATTAGGAATGGTGGTTTTTCCCTATATTATTCCTGCAAAAATTACTATTTATCAAGCTGCTGCTAGCCCCAGTTCTTTGGTATTTATGATTATCTTTATTGGCTTTTTGATTCCAATTATGCTAGCTTACAATATTTACAACTATATTGTTTTTCGAGGCAAAGTTGTCAACGAAGAATATCAATGATCTGGAATTACAGCGGTTTGCATTTCCATCTTAGACAACCAAAACAGCGTCCCCAGATAAACACAGATGGATGAATCGGCTTTTCTACAGGTTGAATTGCGCTATGTATCAATTAGTTATGCAAAAGGCTGTAACTCAAGTTTTCCTTAAGATTGATTAAAGAAGCGTGCAAAACTTACTTACCGATATCATTTTTTTGAGCAGAAATTATTTAATATATTGGCTTAAAGCTGCTTCTAAAGTGCTAATTAACTGGTCAAGATCGAGGGAGATCTCGGTAAAACAATCGGCGGGAGTTATTTCTGGTTGAAAGTTGATTAGCTTGATTTGTCCTTCACCAATCCCAATAATTATTACTTCGGTGGCGCGATCGTAACCATCAATAATACCGAGAATTTCTTGTAACCTTCCTCTGGTATCGCGGTTGAGTTTTTCTAAGCTTTCACGAGAACAGGCAACAAAATGTGGTGTAGGCTGGAGATCGATGCCCAAAACATCCTCATTTTCTCCCCACTCCTGCTGTAATCCCCAGACTAAAGCAGCAAGCTGAGATTCGTAATCGCTGACATAAAAGTCCAATTGCGCTCGCCATTTTTGTGCTGCTATTTCTGGTCGATTGTTACCTAAATCAAACATAGCTTAATCTTGTTAAATATTCTGACATTCTGATTTGCAGTCACCCAGCCAACTGAACTAAGGAAGACTACATTACTGTTTATCGTCTTCTGTGTCTAGAATAAAGTCAACTATTATTTGATCTCTTCTTTAACAATTGATCGCTGCTTTAAGTGATTCGATTCAGCTATATTTCGCAATCCATACGGGCAAAGGTAACAGCATCAAAACCGAAAGCCAACATTAAAGGCATGGGTGACATCCAAAAGCAGGTAGCTAATAAAGCGATCGCACTGACCACTGCTGCCGAAAATGCCCATTTTTGCTCGCTACTGCTTAAACCTTTTTCGTTTTTAATGATTCTCATCACTTTTTGAGGAATAGGTTCTGGCATCACGCAGTTAGGAGGAAATGCCCAGTAGTTGTTATAGCGTTCCTGAAACAAATCTGTCCAACCGTTAAGGTCGCACCATTCTTGAATCCATTCGTCATGAAAGTGTCGCATAAGGCAAAAAAAATAACTAGTTTGCTAAAACTTTATATAGTCTAAAGTTGTTTAAAAGTTCTTAAATATAAAACTATAAATTGTTGTTTTATTACCTTAGCAAAATCAATATTTTTTGGAATGGTTGTTTCTAATTACTTAACAAACCTTAAATGAAGTTAGTTATTAAAAGGTTGTAGTAAGCATTCTTGCCTAGTTGCCCATTTAAAACCTTTGACCAATTTTTATTATTGCTATCAATGGGGCGAGACAATTTGGTGATCGATTGTAGTAAACCAACTACAAACAAAAGCTTGAATTTACAACTACTCGCTGTAAACAAAAATTGTTCCAAGAAACTCAGACTTAAATATTAAACAATTATTAAAAAAAGGAACTTGAGTTTAACAGCTTTCAAACTTGGTTTCAGTACAAATAAAATCTAATTTAGTGTCCCAGGGATCTCTGGGCAATCGAGTAACATAGGCAAAATCGAACACGATGCCGATCGTAGGAATAGTCAAATCAGAAGAACTCAATAGGCGATCGTAAAAACCGCCACCATAACCCAAACGATAACCCTGGCGATCGCAAGCAACACCAGGAACGAGAATCAAATCGGCTGATGATGGTTCAATCGCTGGTGCGGTTAACAAAGGTTCTTTAATGCCGTATTTACCCGAATGCCAACTATCTCCAGGCTGCCATCGATGCCAAACCAAAGACTTATCGACGCAGCGAGGAAAAGCCCAATTTTTGTCGAGATGAAATAAATAACTTAGATCTGCTTCCTGACGAAAACTAAAATATGCCAGGATAGTTTTGGCTTCTTTAAATAAAGCGAGAGTTTTGAGGCGATCGCCGATCTGCCAGCTTTTAGTTTGCCATGCTGAATTTTTTAGGGATTGACGCGATCGCAACATCGTGCGTCGTAATGCAGATTTGTCTAGTTGCGACATAGCTTGAGACTTAATTGTTGGAAGATAATTGCTTAATCATCTTTACATGAGCAATGCCAGCTTCGTCAAATCTTGCTCCAACTTGTCTAAAACCCAATTGTTGATATAGTCGGGCGATATATTCTTGCGCGTGAACTATGATTGTGGTTTTATTGCTCTGAGCGACAATTGCTAAAGCCCGTTCCATCAACCGTTTACCTACGCCCTGCTTTCTTGCTGTGGGTAACACTGCCAACCTTTCTATTTTGACCGTATCGGCATCAATTTCTCTAATTCTAGCCGTTCCTACAGGTTGATTATTTAAATAAGCCAACAGGTGTGTCGCATCATCATCTAAGCCATCAAACTCTAACTCTGCCGATACCCCTTGTTCTTCCTGAAATACTTTAGTTCTAATTTGCTTGATTGCAGCCAGGCGATCTTGATATCGTCCAGTCTCGATCTTTAAATTCATCGGAGTTTTCTGCGGTATGGAATAGAAGTCAACTTACTATAAAAGTGTAACCATTCCTCAAAATAACCACGGTTAGGGAATAATCGCCAATTTATTAGTTACTAATTGCTCCCTAGCTGAGTAACCATCATAGTATTCACGATACCAATTCAGGAACTGTTCTAATCCTTGGGCGATCGTGGTGGTGGGCTTGAAGCCAAAATCTGACATCAATTCATCTACATCTGCATAAGTAGCAACTACATCTCCAGGCTGCATAGGTAACAAGTTTTTCTGAGCCGTTTTGCCCATGATTTTTTCAATCGTGGCAATAAATTCTCCTAGTTCTACGGGATGGTTATTACCCAAGTTGTAAATTTTACAGGGAGGTCGATCGCCCGTGGCTTGCGGTTTAGCGATAACTCGTACCATCGCTTCGATTACATCATCAATATAGGTAAAATCGCGCTTCATCTTGCCATAATTATAGACATCAATGGGTTGCCCTTTGGCGATCGCCCGTGTGAATTTAAAATATGCCATATCGGGTCTTCCCCAAGGTCCATACACGGTAAAGAAACGCAGACCAGTTATCGGGATTTGATATAGATGACTGTAAGAATAAGCCATTAGTTCATTGGCTTTTTTGGTAGCTGCATAGAGAGAAATTGGACGATCTACGTTATCCTCAACAGAAAAAGGTACTTTAGCGTTAGCACCATAAACCGAACTAGACGAGGCAAACACTAAATGTTTGATTTTACTATGGCGACAGCCTTCCAAAATATTAACAAAGCCCAATAGATTGCTATCTGCATAGGCATGGGGATTTTGTAGCGAATAACGGACTCCCGCTTGGGCAGCTAGGTGAACCACGCGATCAAAATTATCGGTAAATAGTTTAGCAACCTTATAGCGATCGCTGATGTCTAAATATTTAAAGGTAAATCTTCTTTGAGATAGCAACTGTTTTAGACGTGCCTGTTTGAGCTTGACATCATAATAATCGTTGAGATTATCAATTCCGTAGACTTGGTTCCCTTCTGCTAATAGTCTTTGCGCCAGGTGGAAGCCAATAAAGCCAGCTACGCCAGTAACTAAAATTTTCATTTGATAATTCTCCTTGTAGGGCTAAGCAATAAACGTCGGTCGTGGCAGGTAGTGGATAATTATTAGTGGATAATTATTAATTGTGATGGTTGCTAAATCTTCCCTATCTAATAGATTTATTGGGATCGATGAAGGAGGTATGAGACTTAGGTGAGAGATTTTTCATTTGCTAAGATGAGAAACTACATTCAGTCCCGATGAGTCCGATCAAGACTTACTAATAAAAGTAGTGAGTAGTAAGTAGTAAGTAGTAAGTAAGTTATTTTTACTCACTAGTCGCTATTTGTCGAGCTTGATTCTCTCCCTCTGTCAGATAATTTCTCTCCATCTATCTATGAGCATCGACTATTAAGAAATCAGGTTTTACCGTCAGTATCTGCCAGATCTGGGTTACTTATTAAGAACTACTGTCTCAGCCATCTGATTTTCAATTGGTAAAATTCCTTGTAAAATTGATTGGCGGTTGGCGTGAGGGTAATGAAGTACGCTGAGATAGCTGGCTGTTTCCAGAGTGATTTGAAGACCTAAAGTTGTCTGAAGAATTTGAGCTAGTAATTTATCAGATACAATAATCAAGCCAGTTACCAAACTTGCTTCTACAGAGCTAGGTTTCAGCTGTTGCCTGGTAATAATTGTTTGCTGCCAGCTTGCTAAAAAACAGTCTCGTTGGATTGAAAAATGTACGGTTTTGCTATTTTCTGACACAAGATTCGATGCTATAAACTCAGATTCTTCAGTATTGTCTGTCAAAATCAGGTCGATAAAATCTTGTCGGATAAATTCTGGTAAACAAGAATAGTTTGATAATTTTTCAGTTGTTGTATTAGATAACAATAACCATCGCCAACCAGTTTTTCCTGCCTTGAGCTTGGGTAAGCTGGTTCTCAAATGCTGGGTAACATTTAAATAATTGAGTTTGGCAAAATTACTATTGCTAGAAAATTCTAGACAGCTGATTCCGCAATTACACTGTTGCAAACTGTGATAGTGTTTGGGATCTAGACCAATTGCCGTACTAATCAATGCTCTGTTTGTACCACCATGAGCGGTAATTAAAATGGTTTGACCACGATGTTTTGATAAAATTTCCTGCCAAAAACTTCGTGCCTGCTCGAACAATGCCAAGACAGGAAAAAAAATGCGATCGCGACTGAATAAATGAGGGGTGTCTTGCCAACAGCGATAAGCTGCGGGGAATTTCTCTTTAACCTCCTGATAGTATAGTCCCTGCCAATCTGACATACAGATTTCAGTCAGTTTAGGCTCGACTAATATAGTAGGTAATTTTCTCTGTTTTAGCCCTAGGGCAGAAACAATTGCCTGAGTGGTTTGCCGCACCCTAGTCAGCGGGCTAGTATAAATTGCGTCAAAATCAAACTGTTGCAGGGCTAAACCCGTAGAGTAAGCAGCCTGGTGTCCTTGCTCTGTTAGGACGGATGCGTCGCTACTACCTTGATATCTACCCTGCTCGTTATAGGTAGTGCGAGCATGACGAACTAAGATTACGGTAGTTGTCTGAGTGGATGGTTTATGGGAAGTAGCAGAAATCGAGGTAGGAGAAGATAGAAGATTACTCATAAATTAATTAATGATCGATATCGTAGTTAAATATTGCTAAACAACCATTTCTGCCAAAGTTGAGCAAGATATTAATAGTTTTTGATAGATCTTTTGCCAGTTTTGACGTTCTATCGCTGGGGCAAGTTGCGATCGCACTTTTTCTTTAGCAGCTAAACCAAACTGTTGCTGTAATCGGGGCTGCTGGATTAATCTTTTAAGGGCGATCGCCAATTCTTTACTAGAAGCGGGATTAACTAGCAAACCCTCCACTTCATCTTCAATAATTTCGCCAATGGCATCGACATTAGTACCGACGATCGCCTTACCAGCCAGCATCGCTTCGAGTAGTGCGTTGGGACAGCCATCATTAAGGGAAGGAATCGCAAAAATATTAGTATATGGTAAATAAGCCAGTGCTGCCTGACGACTAATTTTACCTGTAATGACAATTTTATCGGCGATCGCACTATTAGCTAGCTCTTGTTCCCAATAGGTTCTTTCTTTTTCTACAAAATTCCCCACCAACAATAGAGTAATCTCGGTATGGCGAGCTAACTCTTGGCAGGCATCGAGTAAATATTCTAATCCTTTTTTATCGCGAAAGTTACCCACCGAACTAATTACAGTTCCTTGGAGGCGCTCGGCTAAAGGTGGTGTTGGTAACCGATCAAAGTCAATTGGCACAATTGAATTCCAAAAAGCAGTAGATCTAGTTTTGATTTCGGGAACCAGCACCCGCGCCCGCTTCATCAAATCTCGGCTCACAAAAGTTGTCCAGTCAGAGTTTTGTAGTGTCCAACAAATATGTCCCTGTTGTTTGGCATCAAAAATATGCTTGTGTAGATCTGCCCCTCGTATACTATTAATGACAGGGCGATCGCTTTCTTTGGCTAACAGGGTAGTAATAAATCCCATCTCATTGATAAAGAAAGCGTGGAACAGATCGAATTGGTATTGCTGGTGTAGGCTTTTAAGCTGGTTGTAAAGATCCCAAAGATAGTCCTGTTCTTTGCCTCTCAAAGAACGTACTGCGGGGTGCAGTCTATGTACCGTAATTCCCTCTCGTTGGCTGGTTTCCTGGTAACTACGGTGAAACTGACCATTTTCTGCCTCTTGTTTTTCTCGCCGAAAAATTGCTCTAAACACGGCTACATGGACTTCGTAACCCAAACCGAGCAGCATTTTGGCAATTCGACTAGCAGACTCGCCAACGCCACCAACATCGGGGGGATATTCTAGAGTTGTCAGGCAAATTTTGGACATAGTTTTAATTTGTTAATTTGTAATTGTAAGAATGACAAGAATACAGGTTACGACAGAGTGACAAAACAGAGATAACTCCCTACTTAAGCGAAGCGACACTAGTTAATCCCGATTTGTGAGAAACAGCTCGCAGGCTTTCATCTTGTGATACTACTTCTGCTCCTTTTTGTTCTAAAATGCGATCGCGCTGTTGCAGATAACGGCGATACATATAGCGATTAATGCGCTGTTCGATGCTGATTAACATCGACTCTAGTTTGTCATTGCCCTTACCAAAGGTTAGACGCTGAACCAGAGGTTCGATCAACAGTTCGCGCCGACGACTGCCTAAACCCTGATAGCGTTTTTTAAAATACTTATCTTCGGCTAAATTCCACTTTTGACGTAGATGATCCAGGCTACCTTTGTCCCATTCATGATTCCAACGCAGCATAAAATAGGGCAAATCCGACCATTTAAAATTAGGTAGCTGAACCTTACCAAACCAGGCTTCCAACCCAGTTTTATTGCTGGCAATGCCTAAAGTATCCGTCGTAATTACCGACAGGCGATCGCTATAGATCTTGCCCCCTGCTGCCGTTACCATAAAGCAAAAATCAATGTGTTCTCGCGTGGCTAGCATTCCTTCGTCTAGCAAACCAGTTTGAGCGAAAATAGCGGTACTTACCATCATGCAGTGGAACTCAACGTAGTCGCACTGTACTAAGCCGATTTCTTCTGGCACATCAGCGATCGCTCTACCAGTCAAGAAAGCCTTTTGGCGGATGCGTCGTTTGGTTTTGCCATTTTTCTCTTGTTCTTCAATATAGGAGCGTCCTCCCGCGTTGTGAATCACCTGATGTTCTGGTTGACCAATACAGGTAAGGGGACCGACTACTGCTGCATTGGTTTTTTCTGCCGACTCCACTAGTCTTGTTAACCAACCTCGTTTGACGACCACATCATTTTCAATAAAAACTATGTACTTACTGTCGAGATTGTTGAGAACGTAGCGCAACCCAACGTTACGCGCCTGGTTAGGAGAAATATAATAGTCTGTGTGCAGCAGAGGAAAAGATTTTTCCTGGGCTTTTTGTTCTAGATATTGTCGGATCGGTTTGGGAGAACAAACATTGACGTATACTAAATCGAAAGGATAGTCGGTATCTGCATAGATGCTTTCTAACGATTGTTGAGTATAGCTAAAGCGTTCTCTAGGACAAACAATCAGGGTAACTTTGGGTTGTTCGGTTGTCATGGTTGAAAACGGGCGAAATAAAGGTTCAAGTGAATAATTTTTTCTCTCGCAGAGGCGTTTACCCAGCTTCATGTTCTGGGCAGAGGTGCAGAGGTGCAGAGGTGCAAAAAATATTTGTATTGCTGGTTAATTGTTTAGGCGATCGCTTTGGTGAAAAGTAGTTTTTTGAGTTTGCTAGCAGTTGTGGCTGCGCCAGAGAGGTTAAAGTTGTTGTTGGGTTTTGAGCGTTCAAGGCAAGTTAAGATTTTGTCTGCCAAAATTGCGGGTTCTAATTCTTGAGGCTGTAATAAACCAATAATTTCCAGCTGGGCTAGCTTACGCGCTCGTATACTTTGTTCGTCGGCTTGATGTTGGTTTGGAGAAGGTAAAACTAAAGAGCGAACTTGAGTTTTTAGAATATTCATAATCGTGTTATATCCCCCCAAGCTAATTGAAAGATCTGCTTGCTGCATATATTCAGTCAAGCGGGGAGTAAACCGACGCAGTATAACGTTATCTTTGTCTGCTGCTGCTTGTTGTAGTTGCTTAAACTCCGACTCAGCCATAAAAGGTCCTGCAAAGCAGTGTATTTTGTGAGGTAAGGTTTTCAACAAAGGATAGGCTGCCAAAATTGCTGCTAACAAGGAATAACCATGTCTGCCACCACCAACGCTAGCCACGATAGTTGGTGTCGTAGGATCTAGGGCAATAATATCTTCGGGGGTATGGGGTAAACTAACCTGGGAGTCTGTGGCGACATATCCTGTATAGGATATTTTGCAGTCTAATCGATCTGCTGAAGGGAACGAGTCTTCCAACCGCAACAGCTTGGAGTCGCCGTGAAATAGTACCAGATCGTAGTAGCAATTAATATACTTACAAATTTTTTGCTGTCGTTTGATACGGGAATTTTCTGGCATGGGCTGAGTCATAATTAGATCCCGCAAACTACAGACAATTGAAATCTTGCGTTGACTAGCCTTAGCCTGTTTGAGCATTGGAACTAGTTCAAACTTTAGCTTATGTTTGCTAAAGGGAAAACATTCGGTAACTATACAGTCGGGTTGAAATTTTACTAATACGTCTAAAATTTTTTGTTGGCGACTTTCTTTAACCTCATCGATAGTTTGAGAACGATCTACGGGCTTAAGGCGATCACCATCCTCCCAAACGGCAGGTAAGTGAATTACTCTAGCTTCTGGAGGAAATTCAAACCCAGGCACTAATTGACCGCCGTTAATTAGGCAAACTTCAAAATCTTTGACCAAACTGCGAATAATTTCTGTGCTTCTAACTAAATGACCCATACCCGCCAGATATTGACAGTAGAAGAGAATTTTTTTCATCTCAATTAAAAATAGTTTTTTGTATAGAAAGTAGGGAGTAGGGAGTAGCGAGTAATTAGAACAACTATTAACTTTTTTTTCCCATCTCCAAGTCACCCAGTCTCCTAGTCCCCTCGTCACTCCAGGCTTAAGCTATTGCTGCGGTCTTATCTTTTTTGGTCAGACTTACTAACTCTTGGCGTTCTGCTTCCGATAACAGCGCGTCTCCTGCTTGGGCGTTGGTAATTGCCTGGGCTGGCGTTTTTGCCCCAGGAATTGCTACAGGCTGTACGGGGTGGGAAGTAACGTAGCGGATGGCTGCTGTTACCATCTCTTCTCCAGGCTGCACAGCCGATTTGAGTCGTTCTACTTTAGCTAACTTGCGCTCTAATTTTGCTTTTTTCTTGTCATCGGCAAACCACTCACCACGAACGCTATCAGTAAATACCGTACCAGGGGCATATTTACCAGAAAGCAAGCCTTTACCCAAAGGACCACGAACTAATACAGCGATACCGTGTTTTTGACAATAGGGCAGAAATTCTGACTCTGGGTTGCGGTTGAGCAGAGAATATTCAACTTCGACTACGCTACAGGTGTTGTTGGCGTTAAATCGCTGGAGAACATCCAGGCGATCTGTAGAAATACCGTAGGCGCGAATATAGCCCTGTTCTTTTAGCTGCTCGAATCCTTCTAGATAAACGCTAGGGTCTTCAATTTTACCCTCATGACAGAGCATAACATCGATCCAGTCGGTTTTGAGACGGAACATACAGGCATGGGTGCAGAGGCGAACCATATCTACGGTAGTCATGGGAACCATCTGCCCAGTACGTCTGCCCCAACGACCAATTTTAGTAACCAGATGAACGCGATCGCGCGTTCCCACCAAAGCCTTACCCAGACGTTCTTCTGATAAACCATTTGGCACGCCATAAGACTCTGCACAGTCAAATAAATTAATTCCGCTATCTACTCCAGCGCGAACGGTTGCCACGGCTGTCTCTTCATCGACTACGCCCCATTGGTTGCCAATGTTCCAAGTTCCCATCCCGATAGCAGAAACTTCCATTCCTGTATTACCAAATTTTCTGTAAAGCATTTTATTCTCCTAGTTGTTAGTTGTTAGTTGTTAGTTGGTTGGGAACCGCCCGCACATTTGCTTGCCAGCTTTTTTTTCCTTGAGAAGAGTCGAGATCTAAAGGGCGATCACTTGCTTTGGCGTAGCGATTAGTGAGATAGCGATTAAGCCTTTTTTCTAGCTTGATTAGCCTTTTTTTGAACCATTTTTGCTGCTGTTTGCCCAAAAAACTAAATTTTGCCATCAAAGGATCGATAAGTGCCTCTCTGCGTCTTGTTCCAAGCTTTTTATAGCGTCTTTGGAAATATTTGCTCTCTTCTAAGTTCCACTTTTGTTGGAAGTGCCTTAGATTGCCAAGTTCCCAAGCATCGCTCCAGCGCAGCATAAAATAAGGTAAATCCGACCAGTTCATCGTCGGTGCGGGGGGATGGGTACGAAAGGTGACTACTGAATTGGGTTCGAGATAAATCGTACCGCCAGCCCTAGTAACGCTCATGCAGAAGTCGAGATATTCTTTAGTACAGCAAAATTTTTCATCGAGTATTCCAATCTCTTTAAAGATTTCAGTACGCACCAACATCGAATGAAACTCGACAAAGCCAGTAGTGGCTCGCTTCAGGCGATCGCATACTGCGTCGATTCGCTGGTTTTGATAGGGGGTTTTTTCCTCCAGCAACCACCTAGAGCGATCGCTTGGTTGGGGCTTGCCCGCTGCAAACTCAATAGATGCTTTTGCCGAGAAATATTCTCCCCCCGCACAGTGAACTATTTCATGGAAGGGTTGATATTGACATACCAGAGAACCAACTACGGTAGCATCCGTCGTTTCGCTACAGTCTACCAAGGCGGTTAGCCAGTTGGGGGCAAAAATCACATCATTATCGACAAACACGACGTATTTAGTATCGACAAAAGATAAGCCAACATTCCTTGCCTCATTAGGCGACAGATAACGGTTCGAGCGAATCAGTTTAAAATCTTTTAACTCAGCTTGAACTGATAAATATTGTTGTAATTGAGTTGGCGAATTGTTATCAACATAGACCAAATTGAACGGGAAAGCCGTATTCTCATAAAGACTTTCTAGGGACTCGCGGGCGAACTGATAACGCTCTCGCGGGACAACAACTATAGTGACTGGTGAATTACTCATTGTTAGTAGTTCGTAGTTCGTAATTAATAATCTCCTCATCTCCCCGTCCCTCCGTCCCCCGCTCCATTACTTCCCAGTTACTGCTCCTTGCAATTGATAGAGAGTGGAATATCTCTTGCCTAGCTGCATTAGTTCGGCGTGAGTTCCTTGTTCGATAATCTCGCCATGTTCGATGTAGAAAATTTGCTCGGCATTTTTGGAAGTGGTCAGATCGTGAGTAATTAAAAAGGTGGTGCAGTTGGCGGTAAGGCGATCTAAAGCTTCAGTTACTGCCTGTTCGCTTTTATTATCCAAACCAACGGTAGGTTCATCGAGAATCACGATCGGGGCTTGGCGAACTGCTGCGCGGGCGATCGCAATCCGCTGTCTTTGACCGCCCGATAGGGTCGAACCCCTTTCGCTCATTACGGTATCGTAGCCTTGAGGCAGTGCCATGATAAAGTCGTGGGCGTTAGCTAGGCGGGCAGCAGCTTTAATTTCTCGATCGCTCGCCCCTAAAGAACCGTAGGCAATATTGTCGCGAATGCTGACCCCAAACAACACGCTGTCTTGCAGCACGATGGAGATTTGTCGGCGCAATGATTCGATTTGATACTGTCGCAGATCGCAACCATCAATTAAGATACGACCCGACAGAGGATCGTATAGTCTGAGTAATAAGCTAACCAAAGTTGACTTACCACCTCCCGATGGACCGACCAAGGCAACTCTGTGACCTGGAACGACCCGAAAGCTAAGATCTTTAAGAATAGTTTTATCTCGACTGTAGCCAAAACAAACTGATTCAAACTCCACGTCTCCGTTGAATAGCGGTGCTTTAATCGCGTCCTGGCGATCGCGAATTGCGGGAACAACATCTAGCAGATCGAGAATCCTTTCTCCAGATGCGGTAGCTTTGGAAATCTTGGCAATGTGCTTAGCTAACTGACGAGTAGGTTTAAAAGCCGACTTAAGATAGTTAGTAAAGACCAGCAGATCGCCAGGGGTAACTTTTCCCGCCATGACTAGCTGAACTCCGCGCCACATCACTAAAGCAGTAGCGATCGCCACTAAAATTTCAATGGTACGCTGTAAGGTAGCAGATAGCTGTTGGGTACGGGCGCTGTCTTCCAAACTCTTACGGTTAGGGGTAGCAAACATCCGTTGCAGCATCCTTTCTAAAGAAAGAGCCTGAACTACTTTAATCGCGCTGATTGCCTCGGCTGCCGTGGCAGCCATTGCACCTTCTCGTCTGCGCTGCTTGCGGGAAACCTGGTGAATCCGTTTGGTAATTTTGACCGTCGAGAGCAAAAACAGGGGAAATACCGCTAGTCCAATTAGTGCTAGTTCCCAGTTCAGCCAGAACATCAACCCCACCATAGATACAAGGGTCAGCATCTCAACAATCAACGGAAAGATCGCCATCACCGTCACGCTACGCAAACTATCGATGTCGCTAGTAATTCGCGTAATCAAATCGCCACTCTTGACTCGGTGATAAAACGAAAGCGACAGCCTTTGTAAGTGGGCGTATAGCCTCCCTCGAATCTCTGCCACGATACGAGAAGCAGCCAGAGACATCGTAACCAAGTTAACGTATGCAGCCACCGCCCGCAGTCCCGAAACGCCGACAATACCCACCGAAAAAATCAACAGCAGCACCATCGGGTTGCTATCGGACAACATGGGAAACTTAGTAGCAGGAATGGTAGCATCGGCTAGGATAACGTAGTCAAAAATAAACTTTAAGGGCCAAGGACGCAATAGCTGGGCAATAACCTCCACTATTAAGCCAACTATGGAAATACCTAACAACAATTTTTGTTGGCGAATTTCGGGCCAAAATTCTTTGACGATTCGTCGCAGCCCAGGTAAAGCCTGAGTTAAGGTTTGCGGTTTTTGTCGTTTCCTGAAAGCAGATTCTCTCATGATGCCTACGGCTACAATCTTAAAAGAGCCGACTGATTCCAATTGCTCTGTGTCAACCAGATTATCGATCGCCAATTAACTCTCAATGAAGCTTTAGTGAGAAGATTTTCATGAATTTTTGAATTAAAACCTAAAGCGAGTTCTAATCGTACCAACTAAAATAGAATCGCGATCGCTATGATCGGGTTGAGTAACCAGAAATATGCCTGGAGTGATGGCAATATTATCGTTAATCTGATAGCGATAGAAGGTTTCCAAATGTAGAGAGGTGCGTTCGTCCTCAACTTCTGAGTTATCGTGTTGGGTGACAATAGGAGGTACGCCGATAATAATACCTGCTTCGCTGCCTTCCTTACCTAAATCGGGAAAAGCCAAGGTTACAGCAGTGTTGAGGATGGTTGCCGACTCGTTGTCTATCTCCGATTGGGCAGCAGTATAGCCTAACCAGCCTCCTACCTCCAAGCGATCGCTAAGTTCCCAATTGATCTGGAAGCCAAAGTTATCCGCAGAGGTCGGATCTTCTTCAAAGGGTTCGTTAGCGTTTTTGCTCCCCGTCGCTCCCGCCAGCCTCGCCTCATCCTCGCGAAAATAGGTTCGAGTATAGGTAAAAGCCATTTCTAGATCCTCTACTGGTTCAATTAACACCTGCCCTACCGCACTGAAGGAAGCACCAAACAGTCCCGTTCCCGCATCCGCATTGGCAGCATCGTCACTATCGGCAAAGTATCCCAGGCTGAGAGTAACTGCATCGCTAAATTCGTACTGAATACCCCCACCTGCCCCCCCAGGACCTCTAAGGGTAGCAGGATTTCTCCGCCCAAACCGAGAAACTGCTCCTTGTCCGCTACTAGAAAGAGGATTTAAGACCTCCGCCACATCGTCTGCGCCAACGCTATTGATGCCCAGCACCACCTGTAGGCGTTCTCTTACAGCAAAATCATAAGATATTTCCGTCTCAATTTCGTTATCACTCTGACCATCTACCCCCAGACGCACCATAAAGGTGTCTGCTACTTCTTCTAGTTCTCCTGTATTTCTCGCCCCCAGACGGATTCTAAGTCGATCGCTGCCATAAAAGCTGGTATCAAAATTTAACCGCGCTCGATAGCCAGTAAATAGTTGAGAAGAGTCATCGGCACCAAAGCTATCCCCCAGTTGAAATAGAACCTCACCGTTAAGCTTGGTGGTCGTCGAAAATCTTTGTTCTTCTAGTCGTTCGGTGCGGACTGCTAAATTGTCGATGCGGACTGCTAAAACTGTAAGTTCTTGCTCAAACTCCCGTTCGATACGTGCTATAAAACTAAGCTCGCCTGGAGACAAATTAATCTCGTCGCTTAAAGATCTGTTACTAATTTGATCGAGACACTGCTGCATTCCAGCAGCAAATTCATAACGAGTTAAGGCTCGATCGCTGAGTTGATAATTCTCGCCCAAACATAAGGTGCGATCGCTCAAAGATTTTAATCCCCGCGCTCTCCAGTCTGTCGGTGATATGTCTGATAATTGATGTACGGGAACAAATTGATTGGGATTGGCGGTAGCCTCATCAGATAATAGTAATAAAGCTGTCCATAATGAGCCTGCGACTACTAAAAAAAATTTGGGTATTGTCAATAGATACTTATTAAGATCGGTCATTAAATCTTTATAGTCATTTCAAAATGAAACCAGAATATGTAGGGGAAGAAGTAGTGACTAGTAAGTAAGATTCAACGATTAGTTTGTCTGAAGGGAATTAAGACTGTGTGAAACTTTTATGAGATAATTTTCATCGACCGCCTGAGCAATCTATGACAAATATAGTGTTTCTCGTATTAATGAGATACACTTTGGCTATATTTGGTAAAGGGAAAGGGGAAAAGTAGCGTACTCCATGACTGTGAGAATTGCTATAGTTTGAGCGTGGGGTAAATTACCGTTTGTCATTGGAGAGTGTATTCTTTAGGAAACTTTTTTCGGCTCTTCAATTGCTATCAGTAATGGTAACGACACTGTAGAAAAATCAGCTTGTCTTCACTTATTTGATATACCAGCCGATGTTCTTGGGTAATTCTTCTCGACCAACGAGATCCAGGTAGATACTTGAGTTTTTCTGGCTTACCAATTCCTTTAGTAGGATCGGTAATGGTTGCTTCGACTAAATCCAAAACACGATCGCAAATTTTACGCTCTTTTCTTGCCCACCAACGTAGATCTTCCCTAAACTGAACATCGAAGATAACGCTTCTACTCAATATCCAACTCCTGGCAAAGTTCGGCTAAACTTTCAGATTGTACATTCGGTTCATTAGCGATCGCATCTGCTCTTTCCATAGCTGCAATTAACTTTTGAGCATTGGCAGGAGATCTAAAAAGATGTAAGGTTTCCAAGATATTAGAGAGTTCATCAGCAGCTAAAATTGCTACGTCTTCTTTACCTTGCCTCGTAACTACGATTACATTGCGATCGCTAATTGCTTCATCTAATATCGATGCTAAGTTTTGGCGTAGATTGGTATAGTTTGTTTGTTTTGTCAGCATGGTTTTAAGTACAGATATCTGTACTTAAGGATACCAGAAAATTTAAACAAGCAGGAATGCAGTTGCCTAGCTTTACTTATTGTTGAAATGCGATCGCCAAGAAACTTGTGTAGAAAAAATAAATTTGAAGCGATATGTCAACAAAAAAGGAATACTAGACCTGTCTTGTAACGCCTGGAAGCGATGACAACTAATCAAGTTGAAACTTCTGTGAATTGCTTAGTTGTTAGTTGTTGCAGATAATTGCTGGTGTTTTTAACTCCGTTCAAATCGAGACTTAATTCGGTGGGCTTCTGCTGTAGATAATCAATAATGTTGCAAGCAAACATTTCTGGCTCTAAATCTTGGGGAGAAATCATTTTAACTCTTCCCAAACTAGCCAACTTCTTCAGGCGAGTTTCTTGTTCTTTATCGTTGTTCCCCTGAAACGCCATCATCATTGCTCTAACACCAGTACTCAAGATATTCATGGTGGTGTTGTAGCCAGACATCCCAATTGATAAATCCGCCTGCTGCATATAGTCCAGTAAATTAGTCGTGTAGCGATCGCAAGTAAGATTCTCTTGTCCTTGAGATAATTGTTGTAGCTTATCAAATACCGATTCGGGACAGAAGGGACCAGTAAACATTTGGATCTGATGGGGTATTTTGTCTTGTAAAATGGGAGCAGAGCGAGCAACACACTCTAACAAATCGTGTCCGAATCTTCCACCGCCGACGCTAACTAAAATTGTCGGTTTAGCTAAA
Source organism: Pleurocapsales cyanobacterium LEGE 10410 (assembly GCA_015207195.1). Classification (GTDB taxonomy): domain Bacteria; phylum Cyanobacteriota; class Cyanobacteriia; order Cyanobacteriales; family Xenococcaceae; genus Waterburya. Next base: position 10,996 of record JADEXJ010000047.1, on the reverse strand, counting down.
GTTATTTGTCGAGATTCTGGTTGGGGTTGCACCACATAACCCGTATAGTGAACGAGACAGTTTAAGTCGGCAACGCGAGCAAAGCTGAGATTGAGTTTGACCAAGTTGGGATCGCCATGAATCAATAACATATCGAAATATCGATCGATCAAACGGCATACTTTCTCTTCGTGACGCTGTTGATTTTGTTTGGTAACGATAATATCGCGCACGCTAGAAACAATTTTGGTTCCCATCGACTGAGCTTTTTCTAGTAAAGGAATCAATTCCCCAGAAAAGCGTCTGCGACCAAAGGGGAATAACTCAATAATTAAAATATCAGGCTTGAAGCGATCGCAGGTAGCTAACAGAATACTCTTTCTCGTCTCTTCTACCTGGGTCATGGTCAAGCTGTCATCGACTGGACGCAGTTCGTTGAATTCACGATCGGTTTTTACCGCAGGAATATTAATTACCTCGATCTCTGGAGGAAATTCAAATTCTTCAATAACCTGTCCCCCATTGATTAAGCAAATTTGAAAGTCGGGAATTAGTCCTCGTACTATTTCAGTACTGCGAATCAGGTGACCCATGCCAAGAATATGTTGGCAATAAAACATTACTTTTTTCATCGATAATCTTTCTATAAATAACAGGCTAGAGAGTAAGACAGGGAAACGAGCGAACCCGAAAAGAGTCGAACAACAGCATAGATAAATAGTCAGTCACGCGAGTCAACCCGCCGAAATCTAAACCATTAGTAAGAGCAAAATTACTGGTCGAATTCAAATTAGTAAATAGAGTTTCAACCAATAGATTAGGGGTCAATTTATCGGGATGGATTGTCTCGATCAATCCCGCCTCTGCCATGCTTAGAGCGCGAATTAACTGTTCTTTTCCTGGTTTGGTGCGAGGAACAACGATCGCTTTTTTTCCCTGCTGTAATACCTCAGTGATGGTGTTATAGCCACACATACAGACTACCGAATCCGCAGCATTGATATAGCTCATCATGTCATCGGTAAACTCAAAAACAGTGACGTTGGTATATGCCCTGGTTCGTCGATAAATCTCTTGTTGCTGTTCGCGGGGCATTTCCGCACCACAAAAGATTAAACTCTGAATTTTTTGCCCTTCAAAGCGATGCCTTTGTTGTCCCAATCCCCGAAGATAATTGTCGATTAGGTGATAGCCATCCTCTCCTCCTCCTGGAGTCACCAAAACCAACTTTTCGTCTGCTTCGATTCCTAACTCTCGTCGAATAATAGAGGGATTTTTTGAGCCAGATTCCTTGCGAATATATCCGCAAAACCGTACTTTTGAGGCGATCGCTTCATTGAACTGATACTGACGGCTAAGGTCGAATATTTCCTGCATTCCTACCACCAACAGGCGATCGTAAATCAATTCTACTTTTTGGTAAGCATCTTCTCGATGCCATTGTTGAATTGTTTTGGCTGGAGTATTAAGAATATCTCGCAGCAACAGCACAAACTTAGTGTGGGGTAAATTACTCTTAAGATAATCGATGGTTAAATCTAATTCCCCTTGAATTCCTGCGGGCTTTTTATCGACCAAAAACAAATCTGGCTGATAATTTTTTGCTGCTGCTAGGATCAGTTCCGAACGCAGTTTTACGGTAGACTCGATATCTGCATTGAGATATTTAACCGCCATTTTTCCCGCTTGACCGCGATTGAGACAGGGCAGCTTGATATAGTCTAAACCAGCTGGCAAACGAAAACTGTGTAGTATAGGCGACCCAGAGACTAATAGAATTGATAGATTGGGAATAGACTGAAGTAGATGTTGGCAGATTGCTGACATTCGACAAATATTACCCAAACCAAAAGCGTCGTGAGAATAAACCATGATTCTTTTGTATTCGCCTGTGGTAATGGAAGAAAGATGTATTTGAGCCATGATAATCGCGCTCTTGTTTAGAGATTTGGGAGGAAGTGAACGGTATCCAGCCGTTTGGCGAGGCTGCACTTGGTTGACTTGGTTGACCTTGAGAGAAAATATTCGATCTGGTTTAACTATTGTCAGTCTCACTATTTTCAATGAACCGTGAGTGAGACTTTGATGAGAACAATTTCATCAAAAAATTATTGAGGATATATAGCCGTACAAATTTGAGTTAGGACATATTAAAATTATCGGTTCGCGAGTAGGGAGTAGAGAGTAGCCCTAAAGGACTCGGCTTCGCCATCGGAGTAGGGAGTAGGAAGTAGGGAGTAGCTCACAAGGGTAGGTTTTTAACAAATGAGTGAGTAAGCACTTTAATTTACGTATAAGAGGCGCAAATAATAGTGTCTAAATATACCCAAAAGTAACTAAACACTCTCCCCATCTCCCTATCTCCCCATCCCCCCATCACACACAATAGACAAATGTAAAAAGTCTACCCTTGTAAGGTAGGGAGTAGGGAGTAGGGAGTTTCCAAAAATGTCCTAATATTTATACGTAATGCTATATGAAACGACGGTGCAAGGTTGACAACTTTTTCACTCAAATTTGATAAATTGTTTTGATAAACAAACAAACTTGAGACTATAGCGTGAGCCAGTTTATATTTCCACTTTGGAATCAGCTTTTGAACGCTCCCAAACTCAATTATCCTTTGTATAAAGAAGCTCGTACGCGCATTTTGCTCTGGTATATGGCTTTAATGTTTTTGTTCGTGACCATTGCTATTCCAGTAATTCGCCAGCGTTTGTTTGCCAAAGTTGACGCACGAGTCAGAGAAGACATGGAGGAAGAGATTGAAGATTTTGAAGAACTACTATTAGAAAGTTTACTAGAATCGGCAACCGAGCAAAATACTAATGCCGAAAACAATCTAGACCAAAACCAAAAGATTTATCAGGCATTCGATCACTTTATTGATAATCGAGTGCCAGAAGACGATAATTTTTTGATTGCAATTGTCGATGGGCAGTTTTATAAATCAAGTTCTCGCTTTTTACCAGAAGCGATGGCTCTAGATTCAGACTTGATGAACCGCTGGCAAAATTTAACTGAAGAAGAACAGGAAGAAGAAATAATACCCAATGAAGCCGTTGGCAGCATTGTTTATCAGGCAGTTCCCATTGAAACTCCAGCTCAAACTTTAGGCGTGTTTGTGATCGCGCATACGACCGCAGGAGAACGAGCAGAAATTGTCGAATCGGTCAACGTAATTATTCGGGTTTTAATCTTGATTTTGGCGATCTCTTTAGTCCTCGCCTGGTTTACTACAGGAAAAATTCTCGCTCCCTTAAAGCAATTATCAGACGTGGTGCAGTCGATTAGCGAATCGGATCTGACTCAACGGATCAAAATTAAAGGAACAGGCGAACTGGCAGAACTGGGTAACACCTTCAATCAAATGATGGATCGGATCGAGAATTCGTTTATCGCGCAACGCAACTTTGTCAACGATGCAGGACACGAACTACGAACGCCAATCACCATCGTGCGCGGACATTTAGAACTGATGGAGGACGATCCTCAAGAACAACAGGAAACTATCGAATTAGTGACGGACGAACTCGATCGCATGAGTCGCCTGGTCGAAGACCTAATCTTGCTGGTTAAAGCAGAAGGACTCGATTTCTTACACCCAGAAACCATCGATCTTACTATTTTTACCGAAGAATTATTAATCAAAATTAAAGCTCTAGGAAACCGCCACTGGCATTTAGATCATCTAGCTCGTGGTAAGATGATTGGCGATCGCCAACGGTTGACTCAGGCGATCGTCAACTTGGCAAATAATGCGGTGCAGCACACCAACCCAGGAGATGTCATTGCTTTGGGTTCAAAATTAGAGGGAGGTCGAGTTAAGTTTTCGATTCGCGATACAGGAGAAGGAATCCCTGAAGAAGAGCATCAACGAATTTTTGCGAGATTTGCTAGAGTCAAAAATGCACCCCGACGTTCAGAGGGTTCAGGATTAGGTTTGTCCATTGTCAAAGCGATCGTCGAAGCTCATTGGGGCGAGATCGAGCTTCAAAGTAACTTGGGGACTGGTTCAACTTTTACCTTAGTTTTTCCTCTAGAACTCAACCGTCAACTGGTAGTTGAGGAGAAATATAATAAACAATAAATTTTGTCATAATTGCAAAATGGTGAATCATGAGGCAAATTTTAATCGTTGAAGATGAAGTTAGAATTTCTGCTTTTGTTGAAAAGGGTTTGCAGGCAAAGGGCTACATCACCACCGCAGTAGGAGATTCCTCCACGGCAGTTGCCCTTGCCCTAACACATCAATTTGACCTAGCATTACTAGATCTTGGCTTACCAGGAGAAGATGGCTTTGCCGTCCTAGAACAGTGGCGCGGTCAGGGAGTTAATTTCCCTGTGATTATTCTGACAGCTAGAGATGAGGTAATTGATAAAGTAGCAGGTTTGAGAGGAGGGGCAGACGACTATGTAACTAAACCCTTTAGTTTTGCCGAACTATTAGCTCGCATTGAAGCCAGACTAAGGACTACTACCAATCCAGGTAAAGCCAAAGAAAAAATGCAGCTGCAACGAGGAGACATGGTTCTCAATCTGCGTACTCGAAAAATCCAGATAGGGGAGCGTATGATCGAATTGCCCGCCCGCGAATTTACTATGGCAGAGGTATTCTTTCGTCATCCAGGACAGGTAATGTCCAGACAACAACTATTAGATTTGGTTTGGGGTTACGACTACGACCCTGGTTCTAATATTGTGGATGTTTATGTCGGTTATCTACGTAAAAAACTGGGCAACAAAGCTATTGAAACTATAAGGGGTATGGGCTATCGCTTGAAAACATGAGGAAATTCTCATCAAAAGACAGACTTAATTTTAATCTTCATCCATTATTATTAATTAGCGAGTCGTTGTTAATAACCCAATTTGTAACTCGAAGGCTCTACTATTAATGAAACGAATTTTGATTGCTGAGGATGAAGTACGCTTAGCTTCTTTTATCGAAAAAGGGCTAAACAAAAAGGGCTTTGCCACTGCTGTGGTTGAGGATGGTCAAACCGCATTAGACATGGCTACCAACGGAAACTTTGAATTATTGTTGCTCGATCTGGGATTACCCATCAAAGATGGCATTACCGTTTTAGAAGAACTTCGCTCTCAAAACAACAAAATTCCTGTATTAGTAATCACTGCCTTGACCGATGACAAAATTCGCCATAATGTTTTGCACAAAGGGGCTAATGAATACATTAATAAGCCATTTTCCTTCAAAGACTTATTAGCCAAGGTGCAATCTTATCAAAGCAGCTAAAAACATACCTCGATCGCAAGTTGAGTAAAATCTCATTAACCGACTAACGCAGCAGGAATAACAAGTAGAGATGTAGAGATATTGCTATGGGTTGCACAGCCGTTTTAGATCAAGTCCTGATAATTGCCTTAAATAAAATCTGCATTCATAAAGTACTCAAAACCTTGTCTAAAAAACTCACTACTTGCTACTCCCTACTCCCTACTTCCTACTCCCTACTCCCTACTCCCTACTCCCTACTCCCTACTCCCTACTCCCTACTCCCTACTCCCTACTCCCTATATCCCCATTCGAGGACAAGTCCCCATTCGAGGATAAATGCGAAGCCCTAAAGGATTCCCTTATCCCACAGGAATACACTCCGCTATCCGAAGGTGTACCCTTTAGGGTTAGGACTTGCTACTCACTACTCACTACTCGCTTAAAGCAAGCCACCAGGAACTATCTTCCGCCGACGACTACGTTTCTAATCCGAATATGGGGACCGCCGACGCTCACGGGAAGGGGCATTTGTCCTCCTTTACCACAGCCACCATTGGTATAGAGAGTATCGCTACTGATAGCATCGATATCCTGGAGAGTTTGAAACACATTTCCCGATAAAGTAACATCGCTTACGGGTTCGGCAATTTTTCCGTCACGAATCATGTAGCCTTCGGCTGCTGCAAAGGTAAACATTTCGCCATTAGTCTGTCCCCCAGCATTCTGACAGCATACACTCCTTCTTCAATGCCTTCAAACATTTGCTCCAGGGGAGTATCTCCAGGCTCGATCGCCGTATTGGTCATTCGTACAATAGGAGGATAGTTAGCGCGGATTGCTCTGGCGTTGCCCGTAGGTACTTCCTGCATTTTCCCAGCTGTCTCGCGGGAGTGTAAACGCTCGGACAAGACACCATTTTTGATCAAATATTTACGTTGTCCTGGGACACCTTCATCATCGTATTTCATCGAACCAGGAAGGTTTTCCATCGTAGCGTCATCAACCACGTTTAACTGCTCGATTCCCATTGGTTTACCCAAGGTAAGCAGTTCTTGCATTTTAGGATTTTCGTACACAAAATCAGCTTCCGAAAGATGCCCAAAGGCTTCGTGAATAAATACTCCAGACAGATAAGGGTCGAGAATCACCGTATATTGTCCACCTTTAACAGATTTTGCTTCTAATTGTCTAACTGCTCGTTCTGCTGCGCCCCGAACCCGATCTTCAATGCCTACTAAAACATCAAAGTCATTACGGGAATGAACGGACTCAAACCCCTGACGCACTATACCATCTTCGCCTCTAGCGATCGCAGCAAACCGTCCGTTAACGTCCAGTCTTTCCTGAACGATACAGCTACCAGTAGAATTGATAAAAGTTTTGGTGGCAAAGCGATCGCTGATACTCGCCATGGTGGTTTGAATGCGAGGATCGAAATCCAGCAGAATCTGATTATAGGATTCTAAAAGTTTGCGTTTGTCCTGCAAAGATACACCACGAGGATCGCGCTTAATTTCTTCAGGAACATAATCTTCAATCGGTTCGACTTTAGCCAGCTGCGTCTCTTCTTTCCCTACTAGTTTCGCCTGGGAAATTGCCTCTTCAATTCGGTCTTTTAATTCCTTAAGACCATTAAAGGTGACAAAACTCCAACCACCATTATGACAGGCGCGAATCCCTCCCCCAAGAGAAAAACTACGATCTACGGAGTCCAACTGTTTACCCCGAAACGAAAGTCCTGTAGATTCACTCTGTTCGACACGGATTTCGAGATAGTCTACTTGGTTTTTATAGGATGCGATCGCATTTTTTAACTGTTCTGTGGTTGCTGTTGCTGCTGTAGTCATATTAAATAATTTTGGTTTGAATTTTAATTCCCTGGGAAAATGCTGGTTATATTTGGTTTGATCGAGCTTGTATTCATTTTATAGTTATTCTTGAAAAAATCGTGGCTCAGACCTTTATTTACTTCAGTTATCGCCTTGATTTCACTATTGTTATTGCTCGATTAGGAAATGCTATAAAAAATAGTTATATTAACTTATATTAAATTGAGAGCGTAACAGTTCTCAAGATAACCTCAATCTCAACACCCAAAAATCTCAATCTGAATAATGAAGGATCGCCTAGGTTTTCGGCTGCCAAAGCTAGAAGAATTTATCGAAACTAACTTAATAACTATTTCTCCCGAAATACTGGTTATTGATGCTATTGCTCGAATGAACCAACCTAGACAATCCGATTACCACCATTCGACCGAAGAGCAAGGTTTTACACGATCTAGCTATCTATTGGTATTGAGTCAATCCCAGCTAGTGGGAGTGTTAACAGAGCGGGATATAGTTAAGCTTTCCGCTGTTGCCACCGACCTAACCGAGGTGACGGTACAAGAGGTAATGACTAAAAATGTAATTACCTTTAGCAAAAGTAATTTTCAGGATATTTATCAAATAATTTCCATTCTACGCCAGCACCAGATTCGACATTTACCAGTAGTTGATGACAACGAACAATTAGTGGGAATGATTAGTTCCGAAGGGATCTGTCGAGCCTTAAATCCTTCCAATTTGCTCAAGCTGCGGTCTATAGAAGACATAATTAACGACCTGGTTCCTCAAGCAGAGCCAAACACATCAATTCTCAGCTTATCCCAACTAATGGCAGAAAAACGCCAGAGTTGTGTCGTAATTGTCGAAAACCAATTATCTTCAAAGATTCCTATCGGTATCGTCACCGAGCGAGATATTGTTCAATTTCAAATTTTGGGGCTAGATTTGGTTAAAACGACTGCTCAAACCGTTATGAGTACGCCTTTAATTTGCATGAAGCCGACAGACTCTTTGCTATCGGTACAGCAGCAAATGCAAAAACTGCGGGTACGGAGATTAGTAGTTGCTGAGGAGTCAGGAGGACTACGAGGCACAGTTAGCTTTCAAGATATGCTGAGAGTTTTTGATACCACAGAACTCTATGGAGTAATTAGTACTTTAAAACAAGAGCTAAACCAACAGACAGAACATCTCCAACAGGAAATTCAACAGCGCGAAAAGAGTGAGGCAATGCTGCAAGAAAATCAGCAGCTACTCAAATTATTTATTCGTCGCGCCCCAGCAGCGATCGCTATGTTAGATTACCAAATGCGTTATTTAGTGGTGAGCGATCGCTGGATCGAAGATTATCAACTAGAGCAAACAAATATTATCGGTCTGAGTCACTATAAAGTTTTCCCTGAAATTCCCCAACGCTGGCGACAAAACCATCAAGACTGTCTGACAGGAAAAGTTGAGGTATTAAAATGCGAAGAGGATAGCTTTATACGCTCCGATGGCAGAACCGAATGGTTGCGCTGGGAACTTCGCCCCTGGAAAGATAATAGGGGGCAAATTGGTGGTTTGCTGATGTTTTCGGAAGTAATTACCCCCAGAAAGCAGATAGAACAAAAGCTGTTTGCCGAAAAAGAGCTAGCTCAAGTCACCCTAAAATCTATTGGGGATGCGGTGATTACTACCGATGCCGTGGGCAAAGTGAAATATATCAATCCAGTAGCAGAAAGATTAACTGGTTGGCAAGCTACAGCAGCTCAAGGAAAACCGTTTAGAGAAATTTTTCAGATTGTAGATCGACTTACCAGAAAACCTGTCACCAATTCTGTAGATTTGGTTTTGCAAGAACATCGTAGCTGCGAATTGGATAGCGACACTTGGTTAATTGCCAGAGATGCTACCGAATATGCGATTAAAGGTTCGGCTGCACCGATTAAAAATCCTCAAGAACAGCTTGTGGGTTCGGTTCTCGTGTTCCGCGATGTAACCAAAGCTCATGGTTTAGCTCAGAAACTATCTTGGCAGGCTACCCATGATTCTCTGACTAGGCTATACAATCGACGCAAATTTGAAGAACAAGTAGAAAGTGCGATCGCCGAGGCTCAAAATAATCAGTCTCAGCATTCTCTTTGTTTTCTAGATTTAGATCGGTTTAAAATTGTCAACGATAGCTGCGGTCATGCTGCGGGAGATGAATTGCTAAAACAGGTAACTAAGTTACTACAGCAAAGAATTCGCGAGTCGGATATTTTTGCTCGTTTGGGAGGTGATGAGTTTGGTCTTTTACTTCGTAATTGTTCCCTAGAAATAGCTCAAAAACTTGCCGAGCGACTCAGACAATTAATTCAAGACTTCCGTTTTGCTTGGGAAGGTAAAATTTTTAGGATTGGAGTCAGTATTGGTGTGGTTGAGATCAATTCAACCACAGATGATTTAACCAAGCTGTTGAGTATGGCAGATGCAGCTTGTTATGCTGCTAAAAAAAGTCGCAATTGCGTCTATTTGTTTCACAAGCAAGATTTTGTAGGAACTCAACCAAGCAGCTCGAAACAGTGGCTTGAAACATTAAATCGCGCTTTAGAAGACAATCTTTTTTGTCTTTACGCTCAAAAAGTCGTTCCGATAAAAGATCAAAGCGATCGCCTCCACTATGAAATACTACTGCGTCTGGCTGACGAATCGGAGTTAGTGAACCCTAGTGCATTTTTACCTATTGCAGAACGTTACGCTCTGATGCCAGCGATCGATCGCTGGGTGATAACTGCTTTTTTTACGAGTTATGAAGCTTACCTCAAATCCAGACAAGAACCAGGGCAATTACACCCCCCAACCAACCTTTATACAATCAATCTTTCTAGAGCTAGTATTGGCGATCGAGACTTTGGTACTTTTCTTCAAGAACAACTCGATCGCTATTCTATTCCAGCCCAGACTATTGGCTTTGAGATTACCGAAACAATTGCCATTGCTAATCTAAATAACACCTTAACTTTGATCGAGCAGTTGCAAAAAATTGGTTGTTCGATTGTCTTAGACAATTTTGGCAGTGGGATGAGTTCATTGACCCACCTAAAGAACCTACCTGTTGATTATTTAAAAATTGATGGTAGTTCGATCCTCAAGATCGCCAGTGACCCTATCGAACGCGCAACTGTAGAGTGTTTCCAACATCTTAGCCAAGCTATGAAGATCAAAACCATTGCTAAATTTGTAGAAAACGATGCTATTTTGCAATGCTTAAAACAGGTTGGCATTGACTACGCCCAGGGTTATGTAATTGAACACCCTAAGCTTCTTAGTTTTCCCTAAAACCTGCTTGATTTTTGGTCGCAATTTTTGATCTTTTAACTTTTTCTTTTTTAGCAAAGAGGTGCTTAAAGCAATCCTATTTGAGTCATGAAAGTTTAAAAAGATTGAAGGCAGGAGACAAATGCATAGTTGTTTAGTATCTTGAATGATTGTTAAAGCTATAGGATCTAGTGATTGTTGATGCCTATAGCTCCCTGCCAAGGATAGATAGATCCTAACAAAATTTTGATGGTGTTCAATACTACTCAGATCTTGCACCTAATCAGACAAAAATCAAAACCTCTATCATTTAACCAGTGTCTAACTGTCTCTAACTGATTCAAAAGAGAGAGAAGTAAAATATGAGGTAGAAGTAAGAGTAATGTCTGTTTTGCCGAATCAAACCAGTCTAAATTATCATAATCTCCTAAATGCAAATAGACCCAATATGATAATAAATAAGAACCAAAAGAAAGAATTAACCAACGATAAACCCCCAGTAAAGTTTTTTGACCAAAACGATGAAGACTAAAACAATGCTTGACCGTCTTGAAAAAACCTTCGATTTGCCATCTTCGTTTACCCCAGCGAGCAATAGTTTTACCTTTCATTTGCTTGGTAGAAATCACAAAACGTTGAACTCTTTTTCCGTCTCGTTTTAACCAAA
>JADEXJ010000271.1 GCA_015207195.1 Pleurocapsales cyanobacterium LEGE 10410 | reverse complement strand
CATTTTTTCAGGATATAATTCATGAATTACTTCATTTTTCGCCTCACAAAATGTCTTATTATCTTAAGGGAATGAAGGCTGCTTCCCTCATCCAGTCTACTTTGTGACTTGGTTGTCGCCCCCGCAGTCCACAATACAAAACTTCTGTGTTAGTCGTCAGACGACATCAATTTCCAAGTGAACTTAAAATACAGTCGCAATTTTAGGATTTAACAGCCATTTTGAAAGTTTGAGCCAAAGCAACAGCAATTTGTTTAAAAGTTCGAGCAGCGACAGAATCTGGTTGACTAAGAGTAATGGGGTTTCCTGCGTCGCCACCGTTACAGATACGAGGATCTAAGGGGATTTGTCCTAATAATGGTGCTGATAATTCTTCGGCAATTTGTGTGCCACCCCCGCTACCAAAGATCGTGGTGCGCTTTCCTTCAGCATCCAATAAATAACTCATATTTTCCACGATGCCCAATACGGGAACGCCTACCTGTCGAAACATATAAATTCCCCGTCGTACATCTGATAGGGCTACCTGTTGGGGAGTTGTCACCATTACCACCCCGCAGATGGGACTTTCCTGAACGATGGTGATTTGAGCATCCCCCGTACCTGGAGGTAGATCGATAAGTAAATAGTCTAATTCACCCCATTCGACATCGTTGATAAACTGGGTGATAATTTTGTGCAGTATGGGACCCCGCCAGGCTAAAGGGCGTTCTGGTTCGGCTAATAAGCCGACTGACATTACTTTAATACCGTGAGCTTCTAGAGGAATAAATTTTTGTCCCAGGGGAGTATCGAGCGTCTGCACATCAGACTGCTTTAAACCTAGCATTTGGGGGATATTAGGACCATAAACATCCGCATCCAGCAAGCCGACTTTTGCTCCTAATTTACTTAAAGCGATCGCTAGATTAACCGAAGTAGTAGATTTGCCCACACCTCCTTTACCGCTAGAAATTGCTAGGGTAAGTTTTACCCCAGGAATAGTGCAGATTTGAACGTAAGGCTTTTTGCACCAATCGAGAGTAGATAAAGCAGTTTGTACCTTATCTTTGAGTTCGTATTGATGAGAGCCTAAATATAGTTTCAAATAGATATAATCATCTACCAGCTTGAGATTACGTACCATACCCAAACTGACAATATCATTATTGAGATTTGGCTCGATAATTTGTTTGAGTAGTTGAATGGTTTGTTTTTGTTTGTCGTTAGTCATTGATAGGTAGAGACACGAAATTTCGCATCTGTACAGTTATTTGATTGATTAATTTATTGCGGTTTGTTTCTGGCGAATTTTATCGATCGCCTTTTGAGAAAAGATCCGCACATCGGCATCGGGATCGTCTAAGGTTTGCTGGAGAGCGTTTAAAACATCGGGATTGCCGATATTTCCCAGTGCTGTAGCAGCATCGCGACGGATATCCGAGTATTCATCGGCGAGGCATTTAATTAGATCGGGTATAACGCTTTCATCGGCAACTTCTTGGAGGGTGCGGGCGGTAAACTTACGTACCTGCCAGTGTTCGTCTGAAAGAGCTTGAGCTAGAGACGGAATTGCAATACTATTTTTATGTAAAGCAAGAGAACGAGCAGCCCTACCCCGTACCTGCCAATCTGGATCGCTGGTTAAAGCCCTGCAAAGTAATTCAACTACTTCTCGATCTTGAAGATAGCCCAGAGTTAGAGTAGCCTCCCGACGAACTATCGGGGATTCATCATTCATCAGGGCTAAAGCAGGAGGACAAGTTTCTATCTGGTTGAGATACCGCAGAGTAGTAATCGCTGCTTCTCTCAGTTCTTCTTGTTCTGATTCAAAAAACGGCAACACATAGGGGAGTGCTTGTGCATCGTGAATTTTACGCAGCAGAATTAAAACATTGAGCTGCATATAGAAATTATCTTCCTGTATGTAATCTAGCAGCATCATCAGATCCGCAGGGGCGATTAACTCTTTTAACGCCGATAATGCCTCTTCTCTCACTTCTGCATCGGGCGATCGCAAACAAGCCATCAATGGTTCGATCGCCACGGGATTATTCAGTTCCCAAATGGCAGCGATCGCAATTTTCTGCACGTTAGTATCTTCATCTTTTAAAGCATCGATCAGAGGTGCGATCGCATCTTCATCTCCAATATGCTGTAGGGTTTTTACTGCCACCAAGCGATCTTCTACCGCCGAAGATTGCAGCATTTCTACCCAAGGTTGCAATTCATCATTTATATCGTCATACATATTTATTATTGTTCAACATTTATCATTTGACAATCCACGGTAGAGACGTACCATGGTACGTCCTCTACCAGAAATATTGGATCAACGCAACAAAAAAGGAATCTGTACGGTAATCGCATTTGTCGGACATTCCTTCTCGCAGGGGAGACAAAACCAACATTCGTCATATTTCATATATGCCTTGCCCGTCTCTGGATTCTTTACCAGCACATCCAAGGGGCAAACTTCAATGCAGGCATGACATTTCTCCAAACATTTAGATTCATCGACGATTACGGGAACATCAACCCGTTGATTAGTTAAAGCCATTTTTAAAGTAGGTAGTAGGTAGTGAGTAGGGTGGGCAAAATTATCTTTTGAATGAATCGTTCAGTTTAAATTGAGTTTTGCCCACCTTACAAATTGTTGGTTTGGGTGTGGTTCCCCCCAGGAGTGGGGGCAAAGGGGGCAAGTAGAGATTTTTAATTCGCCGTTACCTTCACGTCATATTCTTCTGCCAAATTGACATCGACGATATAGGGTTCGACGGGACGTTTAAACAGAGTCATGTTGTCATTTTCTTTCTTTAAGTTGACATGACAGAACCACTCTTCGTTGTTTTTCTCTGGGTAATCGATACGGTAGTGATACAAACCCCAACGACTTTCCTTACGATACAAAGAAGCCCTCGCTGCCATTTCTGCACAGTCGCGAATAAAATGCACTTCCATACAGCGCATCAGTTCGTGAGGATCTCTCGCCCCCATTAAGTCTAAAGTATCGTGGTAATTGATAAACTTATTTAAAGCAATGTCCATTTTGTGAGTGTTTTTTGGCGGTTGCAGGTAGTCATTAACGATCCGACGCAGTTTATATTCCACCTGAGTATGGGGAACGCCATCGGGATTTTGCATCGGTTTATAAATCCGTTCTTTCTCTGCTGCTAACCAATCGGTGTCGGGTTCTAGGTGTTCTATACCTTCCACGTATTCCATCGCGTTTGTCCCTGCCAAACGCCCAAAGACAAAAGCCCCAATCATGTAGTTATGGGGAACCGAAGCCATATCTCCCGCAGCATATAATCCTGGTATGGTGGTTTCGGCTTTTTCGTTTACCCATACACCCGATGCACTATGCCCGCTACACAAGCCAATTTCCGAGATGTGCATTTCTACCCCGTGAGTGCGATAGTTTTCGCCACGGCTTTGATGGAATCGTTCGCGACTGGGACGTTCGTTTGACCAGAGAATAGTTTCGATTTCCGCGATCGTATCCTCGTCTAAATGGGTCATCTTAAGCTGAATTGGACCTTTGCCAGAGTTTAATTCTTTCCAAACCTCTAGCATCATTTGACCACTCCAGTAGTCACAGTTTACGAAGCGGTGTCCCTCTGCATTAGCGGTATATGCCCCAAAAGGACTGGCAACGTAGGCACAGGCGGGACCATTGTAGTCTTTGATTAAAGGATTAATCTGGAAGCATTCGATATTGGTTAATTCAGCCCCCGCGTGATATGCCATCGAGTAACCATCACCAGCGTTAGTCGGATTTTCATAAGTACCGTAAAGATAGCCCGACTCTGGTAGTCCTAACCTACCACAAGCCCCCGTACAGAGAACTACCGCCTTAGCTTGAATTACTACAAAGTCGCCGTTACGCACGTCAAAACCAACTGCGCCGATCGCCCTACCATCTTTAACTATGACGCGGGTTGCCATGACGCGATTAGTAACTTTAGCTTTATGCTTCTTCACCTGACGGGCGAGAATCTTCTTTAAGTCTTTCCCTTCGGGCATGGGTAGAACATACTTACCAACACGATGCACCTGTTTTAAGTCATAGTTGCCGTAGGTGTCTTTTTGAAACTTGACTCCCCAACTATCTAATTCTTGAATAACTTCATAACCCAGCTTACCCGTCTGATAGACTGCCTGTTGATTGAGGATGCCATCATTAGCGATCGTAATCTCGCGGACGTATTGTTCGGGGGTAGAGTTGCCAGGAATCACCGCCGTATTAACCCCATCCATCCCCATGGCGATCGCGCCACTGCGTCGGATATTAGCTTTTTCTAAAATCAAAACCTCTGCTTCTGGATTGGCTTGTTTGGCTTTAATCGCTGCCATCGTCCCAGCAGTACCACCGCCGACTACCAAAACGTCTGTCTTAAGATGTTGAGTGTTCGTCATGTACTGTTCTTCACCTATAAGTGGGGTTACTATTTCAAGAAGTCTGTAGTATTAAGCTGTCCTCGAAAGAGGACGTAATAAGTTATTAACTTTGATTTATTTATAAGATCGAGTCATCAAACCAAAAGTTGCTTTACTAAATTATCTCTTAATTACCAGCGGTCGTTAATAGAACTTTTATATGGATTAATAATTTTTTTTTATGGGCATTTTATAGCTATTCAATATTATGGAAATCTATCAATTAAAAGTATTTCTGGCTGTTGCTCATTATTTAAACTTTACTGAGGCTGCCGAAAGCTTAAATCTTACTCAACCAGCAGTTAGTGCAAAAATAAAATCTTTAGAATCAGACTTAAAAACTTCTCTTTTTGATCGCCTCGGAAGGCAAATACAATTAACTGAAGTCGGTCAATATTTAGTAACAGAAGCAAAAAGGCTAGTAAGTTTAGAAGCAGAAATTAGCTACA
>JADEXJ010000270.1 GCA_015207195.1 Pleurocapsales cyanobacterium LEGE 10410 | reverse complement strand
CTGACTGAATTTAGTAGGCTTTGTATAATTGTTTTAACGCTATCCATTTGTGGTAATCTTTCAACACTTTTACCTTAATCGAATGGATAGCTTTTTTCTCCACTTCCAAAAATTGTCCGAACCATTGTTGCTTAAAAGTTTGTTAAAACAAATATTTAAGTAATCTCGGTTGGTGTTTACTAAGAAGACAAATTATTTTCTTCTATAGTTACACTAGTTTCGGTTTGGTCTGGTACATTAGTCTCAGAAGTACCACGTTCCTTGTTGCCACTACAAGCCTGGGCTGTTAAAGGAGCAGCAACCAAAGCTAAAGTTAAAATACCCGCGAAAATTGATGTAGATTTGAGCTTCATTTGTTACCTCTCAATATTGTTGACTGTCTTGTCATTTATCAGTATGAAAAATAAATATGACATGAACATGACGTTGCAGAAAATTGCAGTATCTGGACTTTAGGAAAAAAGTAGAAATAAACATCCACAATACTGATAGAGTAATATTTGTACTTGAATAGCATCTGCGATCGCCAGAATGAAAGAAACAACCTTGTCGGCGATGTACTCATTTAATTTCTGTTTTTGAAAGGTTATTTCGCTGCACTAATACTAAATCCGCTTGGTAAAAGTTATTATCAAATTCTTTAAGTCCCCCAAGCTTGGGGGATTTAGGGGGCGATTAAAAGTAACCTGTACGAACAGGATTTAGT
The DNA here is from genome assembly GCA_015207195.1 of Pleurocapsales cyanobacterium LEGE 10410. GTDB lineage: Bacteria > Cyanobacteriota > Cyanobacteriia > Cyanobacteriales > Xenococcaceae > Waterburya. The sequence continues at coordinate 4,169 of JADEXJ010000270.1, read as the reverse complement.
ATAACAACGATGTGCAGCGTATTGGCTTAAGTGCCACTGTCGGTAATCCTCAAGACATCCTGCAATGGTTACAGGGAACATCTAAGCGAGAAGGCTGCGTTATCGATCCACCTCACGTTCCTTCTAAAAAAGATATCCGCATTTACTATCAAGAAACTACCAGAGCGATCGCCCTAATACTTCTCGGTTAAGCCAAAAATAGTCTAAAGTAATTGAGGTTAACCATTATCAAATTTAGGTATTAGGCGTTGCAGCTCAAAGAATTTTCTTTGATTAATCCCCAGCTAGAAGCTTCATTAGTATTTCAAGCGATCAAAACAGTCATTGAACCAGAAATGATTGAAGAAGTTTTTAAAAAAACCAATAGCTTTGAGTCACGTCAAAGGAAGCTTACATCAAGTTTAGTAGTGTGCTTAGTGATTGCCATGAGCTATTGGTCATCTGATTCAATGACGACAGTTTTGAAAAACTTAGTCAACGGATTAAGTAAACAATGGACAAAATTAGGACAATCTTGGAAAACACCTGTCAGCTCCTCAATTACTGAAGCCAGGCAAAGATTAGGATGTCAAGTAATGAGTCAGCTATTCAATTCAATCGCCAAACCGTTGGCAAATTCCGAAACACCAGGGGCGTTTCTGGGTGGACTTAGAGTGATGGCAGTAGATGGGACATTACTGGATGTGCCAGATAGCCAAGCTAATGCCAAGGTGTTTGGTTATCCAGGGAGCCGAAAAGGAACAAAGGCAGGTTTCCCCAAAGTTCGTGTGGTCTTACTTATTGAAACTGGAACACACTTAATCACTGATGCTTTGATGTGTCCTTATCGCATTTTTTCTCACGGCTAATTCAGGATATATTAGCTGAAAAAATTCCTCCACGAAAAGGTAGACAAAATCCCAGAGTAGTCAAGAAACGTCGTTCTAAATTGATGTTCGCGAATTTATTTCAATAATTTAGTTTCCGATCTGAGCTTACTAGACTGCAATTGGTGATGGCAGTTTTGGATTTCTGGCTTTTTTGGCTTTTTTAATTACCTCATGACGAGTTCTTTTAGTTTGAAGCATGCCCTGAGTTCGTCCCTCAGAAAAACCTCTACGTTTGGGAGAATGCGAACCAACTTGCTTTCCTGTTTGGTCGCTTTTAACTCGTTCCACCGTTAAAGGAATTGCCCACGAGGTATCACCTGTTTCTTCTGTTTCAGGAAGAGATGTTAGTACCGAGTAAGAATGACCGATATTAATTGGTTTGTTGCCTTTAATTGTAATTGTATTGGGTTGATAAATTATACTTCTTTCTTCTAAGGTTTTGGCGTAGGGTCGTGGCAAAGGTGTAACATCTATTGCCCATATGCGAAGCGGTATCCTTTAGGATAAGTAAAATTGCTTTTGTTTTGGCGTAGGAATTAGTTCCCCAATGGCTTGGATGCGGGCTTCGATTTGAGCATTTTGCCTCTCGATGGCTTCGGTCGAATCAGTTTGATTTGTTCGACTCATTTCTTGAATCCCTTTATACAAGGCACTATATTCTCTTTGGAACAGAGAAGAAAGACTCAATTCAAGGGCGCGTTCTTGCGGTGGTATTAGCCGCGATTGCATCGACTAAATCCATTACTGTATCTCGTCTGTAGTTAAAACTTTGATACAACTTGTCTCGAAATTTCTTGAACTCTTGTTGTGATTGATTATAGTTGTTTTGGGACATAGTTTATGAGTCTATTGAAATTAGTTTGGAGAAACTGCAATCAATCTTCTCATTAGACTTGTCCCTTCTTCGGCAACTTGTTCGCGAACGTTAATCGCGAATTCTTTTTGATTTTGTCCAAAGTCCAAAAGCAGATACAGGAACGGTGGCAATAATCTGTTTGGGCTGCTGTTTGCGAATTGTGATCGCAGCAGCGTGCATAGTGGCACCAGTAGCTAAACCATCATCGACTAAAATTACAGTACGATCTCTTAAGTCTAAAGATGGTCGCTCGCCTCGATAAAGATATTCGCGACGTTCTAATTCTCGCTGTGCTTGTGCAGCAGTACGGGCAATCGCTTCAAATGAAATATGCAGACCTTCTATTACCTCCTGGTTGAGTATCCGAACGCCATCGCTAGCTAACGCACCCATCGCGAACTCTTCTCGCCCTGGAACGCCTAATTTACGCACCAGAAAAACATCTAGAGAGACGTTGAGTGCTTGAGCCACTTCAAAAGCTACAGGAACACCACCCCTTGGCAAGCCTAAGACCAATACATCTTGATGATTGGCGTAAGCTTTTAATTTCTGTGCTAGCTTTTGACCAGCTTCAATTCATCTCGAAATAACATTTTTAAAACTTACGTAATTTGAAAAAATCAGATTGAAGATTATGCGCGATCTCGCGAAGCGAGGTAGCAAAGCTAATCGCTTACACCAGTTTTACCTGCGTTATTCGGTATTATTTCAGGCAGAGCGATCGCTTATACAGAATAGTTTCTTAGCCCCCCCATGTCTGGTTGCGATCGAAGGCGATTGAATGTTTATTTTTAACAAGACAATCTACTTTATTTACGCTGTCCCTTGACTAGATTTTTGGCATTCAGTCGGAAAATGATTGAACGCAGATAATTTGAGGAGCAAAAATGTAGTCTTAGTTTTTGAGCTTGAGGGTCTGCTCGTTATTTGTAGGCTATCTATTTTTAATTGAGTTATTCGTCACTCGGAAGATAGATACTCAGATTCGGTTTATTTTTTTAATATTAAACTGCGAGCGGAAAGTTTTTCTCACATTTCCCGTTCTCAACTAGATTTTATTGAACCAAACACATAAGTTAGGTTGATAAAATTTTTAACATTGCCTTCCTATAGTAAAAGGTTTTAGATGAAACGTTTATTAATGACCAGTCCCATAGCGATCGCAGCTTTCTGGATTGGTATTTATCTGGTTATAACTCTGTTACCGTTATTAATACTACTGTTCTATGCTCCAGCAGAAAGTCGAGGATTTTGGCTTGAATTCTCGGTGGCTTTAGGTTTTATTGGGCTGGCAATGATGGCACTTCAGTTTGCCCTAACTGCGAGAATCAATCATATTGAAGCTTCCTATGGAGTAGATATTATCCTGCAATTTCATCGCTATACGTCCATCGTTGCCTTTGGTTTAATCCTGATTCATCCTTTAATTTTATTTATTGTTGAACCCGAAACTCGGCAGCTATTAAATATTTTAGAAGCCCCGTGGCGGGCTAGATTTGCCGTAATCTCAACTACCGCCCTAATTTTATTGGTGGTTACTTCTATCTGGCGCAAGCGTTTTAAAATTCCCTACGAACCCTGGCGCATTATTCACGGAATTCTAGCCGTGGCGATTATTGCTTTTGCGATGGCTCATGTTTTGGGTGTAAGTTACTATCTAAGCCTGTTTTGGAAAAGCGTCCTTTGGAGTGCGATCGCTCTTATTGCTCTTTGGCTGCTAGTTTACGTTCGGGTTGTTAAACCCTCGATGATGGTCAAAAAACCCTATTTAGTGGAAGAAGTGATTCCCCAACGGGGTAATGTCTGGACGTTAGCCTTGCGACCTCACGGACACTCAGGAATGCAGTTTGAACCAGGACAGTTTGCCTGGATTACCCTGGGTATTTCGCCCTTTCGGATGCGGGAACATCCCTTTTCTATGTCTTCTAGTGCGGTATCTCCCGAACGTCTGGAATTTGGCATCAAAGCTTTGGGCGATTTTACCAACCAGATTAAAGATGTCAAACCAGGGACAAAAGCCTTTCTCGATGGACCTTACGGCGTATTTACCACCAGTCGCTATTGGGACTCGGCGGGATTTGTTCTCATTGCTGGGGGAATCGGGATTACGCCGATCATGAGTATGCTGTTAACTGCTGCTGAAGATCGAGATGACCGACCTTTTTTACTGATATATAGCAATAAAAACTGGTCGGAGATAACTTTTCGCGAAGAGTTAGAGTCACTTAAAAGTAAGCTAGATTTAAAAATCGTTCACGTTCTTCGAGAACCGTCTGAAGACTGGCAGGGAGAAACAGGCTACGTCGATCGCGAATTGTTAGAAAAATACCTTCCGCCACACCGAGGTAGCCGTCACTACTTTATCTGTGCTGTCCCCGTAATGATGGAGACAGTAGAGGCTGCTTTATACGACTTAAAAGTCCCTATTACTCACGTCCATATGG
>JADEXJ010000046.1 GCA_015207195.1 Pleurocapsales cyanobacterium LEGE 10410 | reverse complement strand
GTGTTCTCTTCTACAGGCTGCTCAGGCTCGGCGACGGGGGTGGTGGTGTTCTCTTCTACAGAAGCCTCTTCAGGCTCGGCGACGGGGGCGGTGGTGTTCTCTTCTACAGAAGCCTCTTCAGGTTCGGCTACGGGAGTACTAGCTGCAATTCCCTCTTCTGCCTGGTTAATAACTGCTCTGGCTTGTTCTTGCCAATACATTGAAGCTGAATTTTTGACCTTAGTTGCTTCTTGTTTGGCATTGAGCCATTGTTCTTCACTTAGGGCTTGTTGAGCCAGGGTTATAGTTGCTTGATTGTTTTGATGTTCTGCTTGCCAACTATTTTTAGCATCGCTCACTTGCAATTGGACAGCAATGTTTTGCGGTATTTGTTTGACTATTTCTAGAGCCTGTTCTAGCTTCCCTTCTTGTTTGTAGAGTCTAGTCGCCTCTTGCAGTAATTGTTCTGACCACGATTCTAGTTGTTGGGCGATTTCTGTATCTACCGAAGTACCTGGGGGTAAAGTTTCGGCGATCGCAACGGCTTGGCTGTACTCAAGATTCTCTCCTGCTTCTCTAGCTAGGGCTAAACCACACTGAGCCTGAAATTCCTGCTGTTGCTCCAGAGGCATTATTTTTGCTTGGTCTACTTGGGCAGCTTCAGCTTTCAACTCAATTGCTGCTTCATAACAGGCTTGATAGTCTTGTCGTTCTACCATTTGGTTAAAATGGTTTATTTGCTGGGCTAGACTTGCTTGTCGTCCTGTTTTGGCATTTTGTTGCTCTAGCAGATACATCCCTCCAGAGGCGATCGCCCCTACTGTCAAGGCTACCCCCAAAGTAATTAAAGTTTTTCCAGATTTTGGCTTCTGGGAGGTGGAATTAGATTCCTTTTCTACCAGCTTGGAGCGTGGAGACTTTAATTGCGGTTGAGTATTATTTGCTAACGAAACATTTGAGGATGCTGCTGGGTTATTAAGAGTCAAACGCGAGGCATTATTAGCTACAGCCTGGGATTCGGTTAGGTTAGACTGAGGATTGCCAGTCCGATTGACCAATTGCGATCCACTAAGCTCAGTCGTAGGTGTATGTCTAACGCCTGTTTGAGCAATAGCCGTCTGGCGATCGTTCAAATCAGCTAAAGCTGCCAAAATTTCTCTAGCAGATTGATAGCGTTCTTGAAAATGGTATCGTGTCATTTTAGAGATAATGATCTTGAGTTGCAGGCTGCATTGGGCTAGATCTTGCCAGATAATCTCTCCATGGTCATTTTCTTCTAACTCAATCGGATCTATTCCCGTTAAAGCCTCAATTGCCATAATTCCTAGCGCATATAGATCGCTAGTAGTGCGCGGTTTTCCTCTTGCTTGTTCGCAGGGCATATAGCCTTTGGTCCCTACTGCCACAGTCGTAGGAACTAACCGAGTTTGCTCGGCAATAATCTCTTTGACAGTACCAAAATCTACCAGTACTAGCTTACGATCGCAACTACGACGAATTAGATTATCGGGCTTGATATCACGGTGAATTACGCCTTTGCCGTGAACAAAATCTAGGATACCCAAACAATCTTTGAGTAAAGCGATCGCTCGATCTTCTGACCAAGGTATGTCCGCAAGTTCTTCACTCAGAGTATGACCTTCTATGTATTGCTGTACTAAATAAAATTTTTCATCTTCCTCAAAATAGGCTAAAAGTTGAGGAATTTGGTCATGGTTGCCCAAATTGTATAAGGTTTCAGCTTCAGTTTTGAACAAACGCCTGGCTATTTTGACAAAATCAGGCTCATCTATGCTGGGATAAAGCTGCTTAACAACGCACTTATCTTTTGCTGGTAATTGAATATCTTCTGCTAAGAAAGTTTTACCAAATCCTCCCTTGGCAATGTATCTAATTACCCGATAGCGTGAGCCTATAATTGTTCCCTGCATAACTTGAGCATCATTGTGCAATTAATATTTAATTCTCAGGAGACATAATTCTTTGATTATTGTAGGAGAATTTTTTTTCTCTGGATATTTTCCGCTTTTTAGGAAAAATTTTAGGTAATAATGCTATTGGCAACTAAATCTATAATTAAATCTTACCGTTTGCGTACTAGGTCAAGATCAAAAATACTTAGAGTTGGATGGGTTGCGGTATCTTTTAAGAAGCGTTGTCCTCGAATGGGGAGACAAATGAGAACGGTGAGGTAATCTCTAACTGATGATACGGTAATTTTTATTATGGAAGTTTTTTCAATCAGCCCCGCCTCTTCAAAACCCTTGTGGTTTCTGGCAATGATCACTCTTCTTTTGTCTTTAGTACTAGCAGCCTTGTTTTACACAGGATATTCCTCTCTAAATTCGCGAGTTGAACTAAAAAGCGATCGACTCCAACTTGTCGGGGATTTTTGGGGACGTACAATTCCCTTGGAATCTCTGAAAGTGTCTGAAGCCCAAATATTAGATCTCAACCGCAGATCTGAATACTCACTCAAGCGTCGTACATTAGGAACGGGGCTGCCTGGATATTCTTCTGGTTGGTTTCGACTACACAATGGAGACAAAGCACTTGTTTATCTGACACGTAACGAACGCATTGTATATTTACCTACATCATTAGGTTATGCACTATTACTTAGTGTCGAAAAGCCAGAACAGTTCATTAACGCTCTACAACGATAGGGAGAGCTTACTATTTTCAATTATTTGAAAGATCCCCTATTTCCTATCTAGTTCTCCGACTTGTGGGGTCGATTCGGGATCGTAAGCATATCTCCCAATTATGGTAATATCATAGCCAATTGCCAACAAGTACATAAGAAGACCAAAAATGAGGCTGCTTGAAGCGATCGCTTTTTAGTAAAGATAACTGCGCCTTACGCACGGCTTGAGCTTTGGTAACAGCTCGCTCTTGGTTAGCTAGTTCTTGATAAAATTGCCCCATAAACAAAGACGTTGCCTCATCATTGACTCGCCACAAAGTTGCTAGGGTGCTTCTGGCTCCAGCTTTCACTGCCACTCCTGCTAATCCTAAAGCTGCCCTGCGATCGCCTGATAGAGTTTCACAAGCACTAAGTACTAATAACTCAATTGCTTGCTCTGCATTCTGACTGCCTGCCTGCAACAGCTTACTTAGTTGATTGACGTTTAGCCGTTGATCCCAGGTCAAAATAAAGGTATCTTCAGCTTGTGAGCTAAACTGTCCGTGGGTTGCTAAATGAACTATAGGAAAAGGTAGTTGAGCAATTTTAGCTCTTAAAGCCTCGTTGGTGAAGCTGCGATTCAATAGCTGCTCTGAAGTGGCGATTTGCGATTGAATTTTGTCTAATTCTTGGTTAACAAACTGTAGAGGGGGAAACCCCGCCCTTGCCTCGCTCAAGCCTGCGGTTAAAGCTCTAAGCTGTCGGTTGGCGATCGCCTGGGGTTGAATTAGCTGTAAACCTGGTGTGATAGCGACGGCATATTTTTCAACTAAATACTGTTTTCCATCGTATAAGGCAGCCATGGGAATGTTTCGTAGAGAACTATCCAGGACAAAAATCAAGGTTTCGATCTGGCTATTGGCGAGATCTGAGGCTGCGGGTTCGAGAATCCAACTGTATACCAACTGGGATAAAGGTAGGGTTTCACTGCTATTGCGCTGAGTTAGAGTTTGGCTGAGTCGGACTAAAATTCTTTCGGTTCGCTCTGGATCTGCGATCGGAGTAGTGTAATGCCGTAGTGGTTGTTGGGGCAGTTTGAGAATAATTTCAAAACGATCTTTCAAGACAATAGGATAGACGACGGCAGTATTGAGATCTTCGGTATCGGTAATGCGATCGATAATCACTGGTTGGGCATCGAGACAGGTAGCCTGAAAGAAATTTTCTAACTCGGCAAGCTGCAAAGAATCGATCGCGTTTCTCGCTGCAATTAAATTACCTTCTGTAGGTTTGGGGGAATCGAGCAGTAAGCTGACATATTCGCGATAAATTGGCTCGATGCTTTCTCTAAAGGTAAACCGCACTTCCGAGTCAACCGCTACCAAATCGTTACGTAAAGACTGAAGATTTTCTACCGCCTGCTGATAGACAGCGATCGCTCTTTCTGGCTGTTGCTGGGCTTGGTAAATTCTGCCTAGTTGCCACTCTCCCTGATAGGCAATGTCTCTGGCATTTATTTGTTGGGCGATCAATAAAGCCTGTTGGGTAGTCTCTTGCGCTTGCTGCCATTGTTGTTGTAGTTCGTAAAATCTACCCAAGCTTTTTAATCCGTAAGCTTCTGCTGCCAGATCTTCTAGCTGACGGGCTTCGGCGATCGCCGTTTGTAAGCTCGTTTTTACCGAGGTTGTCCGTGGTTGAGCATCGGTTTTTAAAATACTTTGAGCGTAGTTGAGCTTGGCGTAGACAGTCGTACGATTTGAGGGTAATTGAAAGATAAGAGGCTTTATTTGGCGCAACTGCTCTTGATAATCACCTTTGCTGGGGTTGGAGATCTTCACTAGATTCAATCTTGCCCGAACCTCAGCAGTTAGATTTGGTGCAGTAGCGATCGCCTGTTGATAATAGTCAATTGCTTTGGCAGTATCCTGTCGAGAACGAGCCAAATTACCCAGACTAAGAAATGCTGCGCTCACCTCATCTTGGTAAACATCAGATTGTTGGATGTAAGACAGACTGTTATTCAAAGCAGATTCCGCCCGCTCTAGTTCTCCAATCGCCAAATAGGTATTACCCAGCGATCGCCAAACTAGGGGATTTTTTTGTTCGCTCTGTTCGGCTTGTATCTGTTGGAGAGTTTTTAAAGCACGACGATAGTATCCCAAGGATTGTAGTGCCTGGGCTTGACCAAGCTGACTACGAATCCTTCCCGTAAGATTACCGAGGGATTGATAGTAAATGGCTGCCCGTTCCCACTCCTGCCAGGCTTGTTGCCCCCTACCTCGCTCTAGCTCTAATTTACCCTTAATTTCCGATGCCTGAGCCAGAACTATTTGTCGTGCCTCCGATTGGGGTGCGCTATCGATCAGAGTAAAACTTCTGTCTAAGTTATCCGCCACCAGATCGTTCTGTCCTAGCTGTTGATGAGCTAGTGCCAGATTATTAAACACCATCGCCATTCCTACCAAATCCTGCTGGTCACGATATTGCGCGAGTGCTGGCTGGAGAATTGCGATCGCTTCGGCATATTTTCCCGCTTCGTAAAGTAATCTTCCCCGTTCGATTAAAGATTGCGGTTGGTTTTTTGACTGAATGACTGGTGTTGAATTAGCAGCAGGCGATCGCACCAAAACGGTATCCTTTGCCCCTATCTGCTGTATTGGCAAGATTACAAGCAGTAATGCCAGCAGAAACCATCCCAGAGTTCTTTTAATCATAACTACTACAGGGTGTTGCAACTGTAAGAATCCAGCCAGGGGATTGCCATACTCGGAGTATTTTCAGCAACTAAGACAACCGTGCCATCGGGCTTAGTTCGCCATCCTTTTGCTTCAACAACTCGCTCCTCCGACGTTGAAACCATCACATCATCGGGGAAAGCGACGATAAACAGGGTATCAATGTTAATATTGCCTCCATCTCCTCCCGCCTGCGCCGTTCCTGCGGTAGCAGTAATATTGCTGTTGTTGTTTAGGGTAATTAAATCGGTGACGCTGAGATTGATGTTGCCTACGTCGGTAGTGAGAGTTTGAGCATCGATCGCTGCATTATTATCTAAAGTCAAGTTGTTAGCTCGCACGGTCAGATTTCCACCTCTGCCAGTTCCCAGAGAGCTAACGGTAAGATCGGCGCGATCGCTTATTGTCAAATCTCCTGTAACAATATTGATATCTCCTCCTCTACCAGTTGCGTTCTCCGTCACATCTGCACCAATTAGAGAATCACCATTATTGAGTTGAGGATCGACACCGCTGATTCTGATAGAGTCAGTCGCTGTGATATTTAAAGTTCCTGCATTGCCAATTCCTCTGGTAGTTACAGAAACCTTTCCACCATTGGCTACATTTAATTGTGATGTTGCAATATTAATATCGCCACCATTCCCCTCTGGCAAATCAATTGTTCTGGGAGCGATCTCAACAGAACCGAAAATGCCAGTAGAAAATATACTCGATGCAGGAGTGTTAAAAATATTTATTTGCTCGGCGTTTATATTTAATTCTCCCGCATCACCCTTACCAAAAGTTGCTACCTGAACCTTACTACCGTCGCTAATACTTAAATTTGGCGTATTTATTGTCAAGTTTCCGCCTCTTCCTACTCCATTGAGATCGACTTGAGCAAACAAACCACCTGGAAATCTGCCAATAGGAATGCCATTCTCATCTACGACCAGATTACCATTCTCATCAAGCACTCCATTGTTATCTTCTCCTCTAAGTTCGACAAATTCTGAAGCGTTAACGATTAAGTTTCCCGCATCACCGCGACCAAAAGTAGTGGTAGATACCTGTGCACCATCTTCGACTACAAGCTGCTTCGTATCAATAGTCAAATTTCCGCCTTGTATCCCATTACTATTGGCAGTCGAAACCAGATCGGCTTTGACTCTGGTATTTTCTCCGCTGACTAATACTTGTTCTGAAGCATTTATGGTAATTTCACCTCCATCGCCATTCCCAAAAATATTGGTTAATATCTGCGCTCCGTTGGTAACTGTGAGCCTTTCTATAGACCGATTGCTACCAATATCGATTTTGCCTCCTTCACCACTAGCCTCCGTGTCGATAGAAGCTGTAATAGCAGTGAAAATATTGTTCTCTCCACCGTCTAGCAAAATGTTATTAGCATCGATCGCTATATTACCAGCATTGCCTTGACCCCGATCCAAACTACTGGTTGATAATTGCGCACCTGAAACGATCTTAAGGCTTTGAGCTTGAATACTCAAATCGCCAGCATCACCCACGCCAAAGGTGTTAGTTGCAATTCGCGCATTGTTAGCGATGTTTAAATTTTGAGTTTCAATCTCTATCTGACCTACATTTCCTGTACCTGATTCTGAAGTCTGAGCCAAGATACCCGTAAAAGAGCCAGTATCTGTGCTATCTAATGTAATTAATTCACTGGCATCAACAATTACATCTCCCGTATCTCCCCTACCTAAAGTTAGTACACCTATTCGTCCACCATTAGTAATTGAAAGGTTGTTGGTATTAATTAATAAATCTCCACTTTTGCCAGTAGCGTTTTCATTGATGCGATTAAAAACAAAGCTACTATCAACTGCAATATTATTAGCGTCTAAAACAATATTATCTGCTTGTGCTTCTGTCGAACCCAAATTACTCAGGATTCCCGTGAAGACGGTACTGTTACCAGATATATCGATATTTTCGGCTGCGATCGCAATTTTTCCACCGTTGTTTCCCGAACTCAATAAGCCTGCTTGGTTGGTTAGAGATACATTTCCCCGAACTGAATTATCGGCAATACCAAAGTTGTAATTTGAATCCAATTCAACTCCTCCAGAACTAATAGCAGCGATATTTATTCCGCCATCCAACGCTACTATTCCACCAGAGTTAATTTCTATGTCTCCTCCAAACAAAGAGAAGTTTTCGCCATCGGGTACTCGTAAGCCAAATAAGTTTGCCGTTGCTGTAGGGTCTGTTCCTGCATTGGCGGTAGACAGGTTGGTAATCGTACCTGGATTAATCTGGTTAAATAAAAAAGCTGATGGCTGCACTGTCAGTAAGGGCGGAGTTTCAGGATCGCTAGCACTAAAAAAACCCTCTTCGTCAAACTGAATACTATCGGCAGTAGTCGCGAAAAAAGAACCACCAACATTGAGACTGGCATTCTCGCCGAAGATAATTCCGTTGGGGTTAATGAGAAATAGATCGGGTTGTGATGCGCCAGATGTGCCTAAGGCGCCGAAGATTTCCGAAGCATTATTACCCGTAACTCGTGAGAGGATATTCGCAATATCTGCGTTGGGACTAGAAAAGTATACTGCACTGCCTTCGCCAACATTAAATTCTTCAAAGCTATGAAATAAATTTTGTCCTCGCTGTGCGCCTCCCGTAATTTGTTCGATGAGTGGATTGTCAGCATTGGGAGTGACTACCGAGGCTTCTTTGCCTAAAGTGTTATCAGGTACGATATTGCTTTGAGCCTGAACGGGGCTGGAAACTAAAGCTATACTGCTAGCTGCAACAATATACCAGTGCGATCGCCATTGACTATTCCCGCTCATGATTGAAAAGCCTTATTGTGGTTGAAAAACTGTAGTTTGGTATTACGCTTAGAATAATATCAGAGTTCAGTCGTATTGAAGCTTAATAAATACAGTCATAATTGATAGATTGAATTTCCAGAGTTTTTGTCGGGCGATCGCAACTTTTAATTGAGAGACTAGTAGATATAGACGTAAGTGAAGACAAGACACCATTTAGTTAACTTCAAACCCTAGCCATATCTAACTCGCTACTCGCTACTTAAGATAAGCGGTACTAGCGCATCTTTGCTGAGATAAAATCCAGCATTTGGGGAACTATAAAATTATTATTACAGACGACTATTATGACCGCGGAATGCGACAAGGAGTTGAAAGTCCGCCCGCAGGTAAGGCAGGTAAGTCCACGTGGTTCGTAGGGAAGCCGTCGGTAGAATGCCCGCGACATATTTCCTTAAAACGGACGATCAAGCGGTATATCGACTAAAATTGTACTACAAAATAAAGTATATTTAATGACATGAAAAATTTGTATTCTTATTTATTTTATATCAATGGCGAAAATAGTATCGAACTTGCCTACATTTTTGTCAGGCTAATCGAACAAACTCAACAGGCGATCGCAACTATAGAACAGCAGGCAAATATTGCAGCCCAAGATGAACCACAAATTGATTTTAATCAACAATTAGATATCAGAAAGTCAGGAACGTTTACCTGGAAACAAAAAACTCTAACTCTCAATGACACCAAACGCGATCGCTCTTTTTCTGCCCAACTATATCGTCCTCAAACTAACCTATCTATACCTGTGGTGGTAATTTCTCCAGGATTGGGTGCAGATGGCGACAATTTTGCTTATTTAGCGCAACATTTAGCAAGTCATGGTTTGGCAGCAATAACTATTAACCATCCAGGAAGCGATCGCCTACGAGTTGAAAATTTCTTTCAGGGAAAGAATCGCGAAATAATTGAAGCCCAAGAGTTTATTGATCGCCCGCAAGACATCTCGTTTCTATTAGATGAACTACAGCGCAAATCAAATAACTCTCCTGCTAACAGTCGATTAAACCTAGAACAAGTAGGAATTATCGGTCACTCTTTTGGGGGTTCTACTGCGTTAGCATTAGCTGGTGCAAAACACAATTTGCAATCTTTAAAATCTTATTGCCAAACTGAAGCGAATAAGCCCGATTTATTTAATCCTTCTTTGGTATTTCAATGTTTGGCTGCGGAGTTATCTACCAGCGAAGATATTCCCTTATCCGATCCTAGAATCAAAGCGGTATTTGCTCTTAATCCAATGGTTAGCAGTATTTTTGGTCAGTCGGGTTTGAGTCAAATTAACGTTCCCGTTACTTTAGTTGCAGGTAGTGAAGATTTTATTACCCCCGCCTTAATAGAACAAATTATCCCTTTTACCTGGTTAGAAAATGCCGATAAATATTTACTGTTAATTGAAAAAGGTCATACATATAACGATTCAGAAAATCTTGAAGTATATACCAACCAATCTTTACCAAGATACCAACAATACTTTCAAGCTATGAGTTTGGCATTTATGCAGTCTTATTTGGTAAATGATCGTTATCAAAAATTTCTCAGCAGCAGCTATGTTAAATCAATTGCTCATCAATCTTTAAAGCTGAATTTGGTCGATTCTTTACAGGATGATAATCTTGAGAAATTTGAATATTAACTCAATATAGAGAAATGGTATTAGTTGACTCAAAACATTTTTCGTTACGGGTTTCGATCATCTACGTCGTATTCTATTTGACTTAGATCAATATGAAGCTGATTTTCTCCAATCTATCCAGTTTTTGTCTACTTAGGAGAAAATCATACCTCGATCCAGCAATGCCAATATTTTTAAAATTCAAATATTTGACCCCGTTTAACAAAACCTAAAAACCCATCTTGTTGAGAATTGGGCAATGTTCCTGGTTGATATCCATAAAGCCACATTTTCTTTTTTATTTTTTGAGGCAATTGGACCAATTGATTGTAATGAGCATGAATTTTGCTAGGATATTTAGCAGTTTCACAGTCTTGAAATATGAGATCGGCACTATCATAATATTTTTGCATTGTTTCTAAATATAATTGTGTATCTGTAGTAATAAAAATTTTTATTTTATTAATTTCGCAAAACAAGCCATAGCTTGGCATTAAATAATATCCATTGTTTACATGAACAACTTTGATTAAATAGAACTTTATTTCTTGCCAGGTAAAATAACTATTGTATTCAATAAAGTTTACGTTAAAAAAAGTATCTAATTGTGCTAAATCACCATCAATAGAACTCATGCCACCAGACAAAGTTTGTTGCCATAATTTTAAAGCGATATCTTTACTTAAATAAAGGTTTGGCTTGGAACATTTGGAATCGAATTTATTACTAAAGCCAATATATTCTAGACCTCCTACATGATCTGAGTGTAGATGACTGATATAGATATCAGTAATATCTGTATGAGAAAAACCTGCTTGATACAAAGAAAATTTAATATCAGAACCACAATCAATTAGTAATTTATTATTGTCGTTATCAATCAATAGCATATTGGATTGAAAGTTATCTGCTCCTACTGTAAAAGCAGAGCCAGAACCCAAAAAAAGTAACTTCATTATGCTTACCAAGGATTGCCAATAATAGTAAAACCCGCCCAGTAAAAAGGATGATCGAAGTTTTGTAATTCTGCTTCGCTAGTATTAGGAGCTAAATTGACTTTTATTTTTGAACCTCTAACTTCATTTCCTTCTAGATAAACTTTTCGCTGCAACATGTTTAGTTGAGCTTTTCTCAAGGCTTCTGACTTAATGGAAGTTAATTTTAACTGTTGATAAAATTCGCTCATCAAAACAACCGTTCCCGCATCGCTAATCCTCCAGAGACTAGCTAAAGCCGATTTTACCCCCGCCTGCATCGCTAGCCCTGCAAAACCAAATTCTGCATCTTCATTGCCTAAAGCAGTTTCACAACTACTTAAAACCAACAGATCCACCTGAGGTAGATCCAATTGCAATTGAGTAAGTCGATCTAAACCTAACTTGCGATCGCTAAACTGAATATAAGAGTTTTCGGGAGTTCCTGGCAGAAATTCGGAATGGGAAGCAACATGAATAATATCAAACCCTTCTGACTGATGGGCTTGCTTGAGATTTTGAACGGTAAAGTCTTGATTGAATATTTTTTTTCCAGACCACAATTTTGGCACGATGGTATTTAATTCGACCTCTACTCCTGGTAACGGTGGCAAATCTTCAAATTCTGACGCACCCGTCGCCAAGACTTTATGAGACGATTTGGGTTCGTAGCTGGTATCTGTCAAACTAAATGCAGGTATGCGAGCGATGTTATATTTTTCAATGACAAACTGTTCTCCATCGTGGAGTACAGAAAAGGGTAAAGAGCGAAGAGTGGGTCCAGTACAAAGTAAAACTGTATCAATTTGTTCGGTTTTTAAATAAGGATCTAAAGGTTTAAATAGCCAGTTATAAATTAGTCTTGCAGGGGGCAAATACTTGAGTGAGGTGGGATCTGCAATTGCTGTTTCCAACTCACTAATTCTTTGGCTTAAGCGATCTCGATTTGCACCTGGGATCTTTTTGACTACGAATTGATTGTTGGGGGTAACTAGCATCAACTGTAAAAAATCATCTTGAGGGACAGCCCAAATAACTGCGGGGTTTATATTTGTTTGTTCTTTAACTTCGGATAAACGTCGTGCAATTTGTTTTGCCGATCTCGAACTATGGTCAAAATCACGGTCAAAATAGCCCTCATAATCTGCTTCCCATTTTGCTTCTAGCTTGGCAACCATATCAGAAAACTTTTCGAGGTCTACTAATTCTGCCTTGGGTTTGGGATCGGGTTGACTAGAAGCGAATCTCTGGGATCTTAGGGGGTGAATGTCAGTTACAATAATTGCGATCGCTAATAAGCCACACAACAGAAAATACGAGTAGTCGCGCCATATTCGATCCACACTGCTCAAGATTTTATTAAACATAATTTTTCAGGATTTAATCTACTATTTATCTAACAACTAAAATCGGTTTGACCTGGGGAATTTAAATGATTTAGCTTTGTCCCCAAATGTTTTGCCATTTTACAATGCCATCCTCGGCTAAAATCCAACGATGGGAGATCACGTTTTCATAGATTGGCAAGCCATTTTCGCGCTGCACAGCATATTTATAAGAAATTGCTTTACCCGAACTAGTTGTAAAGGGAATTTCGCCAAACCAGGTATTAGAGTTGATGTATTCTAAAGCGTAGGCTTTACTGATATCCCAATTACCTAATTCGGGACAATCTCCTGTAACTACTACTGTTTCTCCTGGTTGAGTGCTAATGCCATTTAACTGGACTCTAGCGATCGTCTGACCCTTAACGCGATCGCCAATATAGCTGAGGATAATCACTTCTTGAGAGCTTAATTCTAATCCCGATAATTTGCCGTTGCGAACCTGAAAAGTACGTTGTGTTAGTAAGCAACGATATTCACCATCTTCTAAGTTAGTATTTACATTAATGGTGGTACTCTTACCGCGATTGATTGCCACAAAACAGCGAGAATCTCGATAGCTGCGAGTATAACAATAGATATCGGTAGTAATATATTTTTCTACCTGACTGCCTAGAGATACGGCGGGATTGAGTCGTCTTAACTTAGAAAATAGCTGTATATCCTGATAAAGCGGACTATTAGTGTCCCAATTATCCATCATGGGGCGATTATAGGGATCTTCACCGCCATTGGTATCATTATGTAAATATTGCTCCGTTCCATAATAAATACAGGGAATGCCACGGGAAGTCATCAACAAGGCGATCGCCATTCGTAAATTATCTGGATCGGCGTTTAAACTTTGGAAGCGGGGCATATCGTGATTATCAATAAAGGTAATCAATTCCGTTGCCCGATAGTAGAGGCGATCGAGATCGAAGACTTTTTTAATTAGATAAAATCCCCTAGCATCTTCTTTGGCTAAAGCACTGCGAATTGCTTCACACAAGCCAAAGTCTAAAATCGACATCCCCGAAAAATTGGCAAAGTCTACCGATTTTTGCTCCCAAGGTTTACTAAAACCCCATTCCCCAAACATGAAGGTAGAAGGTTTATGGGTTTGAATATCGGTAATCAATTCTTGCCAAAACCAGATCGGCATATGTTTTACCGTATCGATTCGCAAGGCATCAATACCCCGATCTAACCACTGCTTAATTGCCGATTTCATATAGTTACGGAAGTCAAGATTGCTCTCATTAAAAGTAGCTAGTCCTGCCATCTCACCATATAAAAGCTGCCATTCATCTTCCCAGTCCGTAATTTCGGGGTTGTGATGATACCAGTTATTCGTATCGTTATAAAAATCGGCAATCAGTTTTCCATCGTCGTAAAGTTCTCCTTTATGACCATTGACATCAGGACTGCTATGATTACAAACAATATCTAAAATCAACTTTAGTCCGCGATCGTGGGCTGCTGTAATTAGTCGATTTAAGACCGTACATTTAGATAGAGAATTGTCCTCACCTTTTGCCAAGAAGCGGGGGTTAATCCGTTTAAAATCCTTTGTCCAATATCCGTGCATCGCAGCGCGATCGAACTGTAGTTCTTCTACCTGCTCGAATAAAGGAGAAATCCACAGTGCAGTTACACCCAAACCTTTGAGATAATCTAATTTATCGATAATTCCCTGTAAATCACCTCCCCAATACTTACCCCACTGTTGACGAGTTGGATCGTAAAGCTGGGGATTGCAGCCTGGATTATTGTCAGAGTCGCCATCATTAAAGCGATCGACGATAATAAAATAAATTGTCTCTTGGCGAAACTCGATCGCCCTGGCAAATAAGAATTCAAAGTCCGAACTAGTTTCTTGACTAGACTTTTCTGAGATGTGGGGAATGATTGTCGATCGATAATTGTTCATTGATTTCGGTGCATGATAAAAATGTTGCGGTTGCGATCGCCTGCTCGTTCGTAACGGAATTCATCAACGCTGGCTAAAACAAGATGAACGCCCAAACCACCTGCCTCTCTTGTTTCTAACGTTTGACTTAAATATTCATGTTGGAGGACAGCTTTTTCATCAGGGTTATAGATTGCCCCCGTATCTTCGATCGCTAAAGTGAGACGAGAATTGTCCAGATCGGCACGTAGATATATTTCTCCCGTTAGTCCCGCTTCTGCATAACCGTGAGTAATAATATTGGTGGCAATCTCATCTACAGCCAGACGTAGTTTGTAAGTTGCTTTGTGGTTTAATTCGGCAATAGTTGCCACTTGTTTAACATATTCGGCGATCTTGCTTAAGGAATCTACAGTTCCAGGAACAGTTAAAGTTTCTATTACTCGCATCTAATTGTTGATTTTTAATTGTTAATTGCTAAAGTCTTTGCACAGCTAACATGGTGATGTCATCAAACTGAATTGCTCGGTCGATGTGGTCAAACAATTTGGTTTCAATTCGCGTTAGTAGTTCGCCAGCAGATTTAGCTGGATGTTCGAGGAGCGATCGCAAACGTTGGGGAGTAAATAATTCTCCGTCGGTGTTTTTGCCTTCGGTTACGCCATCGGTATAGCCCAGCAAAATATCTCCCGATTCAAACTGAACTTGTGCGATCCCAAATTTCATATTAGGCATCATGCCTACTGCGGGTCCTGTAGGGTTGAGAGTCTGTTTGATGCCAGAATTATTAACCAAAAATAGAGGCTCGTGTCCGCCATTGATATAAGTTAATAAGCCCGTAGCTGGGTCTAACACGCCAAAAAACATGGTGGCAAACATACTCAGTTTCCAATGGTTTTGAGCCACATACTGGTTAGTCAGTTCTACTGCTTGGAGAGCTTGAGTTTGAGAAGACAGTTTGGGTAATAGTTGACGATCTTCTCCCGTCACAATAGATAAGCCATCTAGTTGAGTTTGTCCCGAAAACACCCGAATTAGACTACGCATCAACGCCATAAAAAATGCTGCCCCTACTCCTTTGTCGCAGACATCGGCGATCGCCAATCCCACATAGTTACCCAAGGGAAAAGTATCATAAAAATCTCCAGCCACTTGTTTGGCAGGATGAAAACAAGCTGCTAGTTCCCAATTAGGAGGCTGATAGACACGATCGGGTAAAAAGTCGATTTGGATTTGTCTACCTGTTTCTAGTTCGTTATCTAATGCTGCCGAATACTGTCTTAATTGAAAGTAAAGTCGCGCATTTTCTAAGACTAAACCTAATCGATTTGTGGTTAGATCTATTTGTCGAGCTAATTCAGGACTAAAGTGATCTGGTTCGGGATGTAATAGAGTCAGAATGCCCAATAATTGCTCGCCTCTTTGAATGGGAACGGCTAAAGCAGAACGCACCGTATAAGGTTGATCGGGCAAAGTTAACCACCGAGTATCATGTTCGGTATCGCTAATTAAACCGATTTCACGGCGATCGCACACCCAGCCAGCTAATCCTCGATCTAAGACGTTGCCAATTAGTTTCGCCCGCTGTTTGGGAGTAACTTCAGCACGAGAAAGGATCGCATCAACTACCTTACCCGAAGCTTCGAGTAAAAATAGACTACCCTTTTCGGCATCGGTTAAAGCCGTAACCAAATCTAATGTGGCTTGTAGAGAAGCTTGCAGCACTTCTCCTTGAGCGGAAGAGTGTTCGAGATCGACCAAATTTTCTAATAATTTCTGTTGAACTTCAAAAGCTGCTTTCTCAGTCTTGAGCGTGGCAACTTCTTGACGCAAAGACGCTAATTCTTGCTCTAACAGTTCGGGAGATAAATTGCGATCGCTCATCATTTTAATCAAATTGTTTTATTTACCTGGCAACTGCTGCGTATTCGTCTACGATAGTTACACTGTGGTGGAAGCCAGTTTTTTCTAGGGTATCCAAGACCATTTCTTGGGGGCTAACTACATAAAGTTGCACATCAGCGCCCATTTTTTGCTTGGAGAAAATTAGTACTCGCAAACCTGCACTAGACATATATTCCAAGTCTTCGGTCAATAAGACCAGTTTGCTAATATCTTGTCCTGCTATTGATTCGACTTCTTCTTTAAAAATTGGAGCAGTGCTGGCATCTAATTCTCCAGATAAAGTAATTTTGGCGATATCATCGTTGATTTCTGAAATTGCTGTAAAAGCCATTATTTTTCTCCTTAATTGACCAAACTAACTGTGATTCTCTACGAACCACTAACTACTTACCAACTAAAATTGCGACCGAGCGATCGCCCAATAACATTCCCGTTTGATTTTCTAGTTGAGGTTCTGTTCCTGGTTGCCAAATATCTGCGGGTGAAGGTACGCCAGTATTAGCGAAGACGTGCCAATTCATCCCTGTTGGTAAACCAGGCAATTCAAACCAATTTGCTTGCCAGTGGACGTTCATAGCGACATAAATGTAGTTATCGGTAAAAGTTCCTTGACGGGCGTGTTTGCCACAGAGCATAAAAGCTAGAGAGCGACTATCGGGCGACCAATCTGCATTCCAGGCTTTTGTACCATGCCAAGTAATGTCTGCATAACCGCTACCCACATAATCTTGATTTTGAAAGTGCTGGCGATTTCTCAATACAGGGTGAGCTTTGCGGAAAGCAATACAGTGCTTAAAAAATCGAAATAAGTCTACGTTGGTTTCTAATAGTTGCCAATCGAGCCAGTTTAGTTGGTTATCGTGGCAGTAAGTATTATTATTACCGTGTTTGGTGCGTCCCAGTTCATCTCCCATAAGAATCATTGGTACTCCCTGACTTACCATTAACATAGCTACAGCATTTTTGATTTGTCGCCGTCGCAAAGCATTAATTGCTGGATCGTCGGTTACACCTTCCCAACCACAGTTCCAACTTTCGTTACTATTATCACCATCATTGTTATTTTCGCCGTTGGCTTGGTTGTGTTTCCCGTTATAAGAAACCAAATCCATTAAGGTAAAACCATCGTGGGCAGTAATAAAATTAATCGAAGTAGCTGGGGCGCGTCCTTCCCAGGCATAGAGATCGGGCGATCCTTGCAATCTTTGCGCCATTTCGCCAACGGTGGCATCTCCTTTGATAAACTTCCGCAGGGTATCGCGATATTTACCATTCCATTCTGCCCAGCGTCCATAAGCAGGAAAAGAACCAACTTGATATAAACCGCCAGCATCCCAAGCTTCGGCAATTAGTTTGCATTTAGCAAGAATGGGATCGAAAGCTAGACTTTCTAACAGGGGTGGGTTAGCCAAGGGAAAACCCCAGGGATCTCGTCCTAAAATTGATGCCAAATCAAAGCGAAAACCATCGATGTGATATTCTTCTGCCCAATAGCGTAAACAGTCGAGAACTAGATTGCGAACGATGGGATTATTACAGTTAAGGGTATTGCCACAGCCACTAAAGTTGAAATAATACCCTTCAGGGGTCAGCATATAGTAGGTTTTGTTATCAATACCCCGAAAAGAAATTGTCGGTCCTTGTTCGTTACCTTCTGCTGTGTGGTTAAAGACCACATCTAAGATAATTTCAATGCCGTTTTTGTGTAATTCTTTAACCAAAGCCTTTAACTCATCTGCCTGCATCCCCAATTTGCCCGTAGCAGCATAACCTGCCTTGGGAGCAAAAAAGTCTACAGTACTATAACCCCAGTAGTTGAGTAGCATTTCCCCTGTTTCGGGGTTAATACGGCTATTTTCAAATTCATCAAATTCAAAAATCGGCATCAACTCGATCGCATTAACTCCCAATTCTTTGAGATAAGGAATCTTGTCCCGAATACCTGCAAAAGTTCCCTGATGTTTTTCCTTAATTCCAGAAGAAGCATCGCGGGTAAAGCTGCGGACGTGCATTTCATAGATAATCTGGTCTTCGGGTTCGATTTCTAAGGGGCGGTCATCTTCCCAATCAAAATCATCAAAGACAATGCGCGATCGATGTTGATAGATATCGTTCCAATCGGGCAGAACCCCCCAAACATCTCGACCACCCATAATTTTGCCATAGGGATCGCTCAGGATTTTAGTTTTATCAAACCATTGACCAGCAGCAAAGTCATTGGGTCCATCCATACGATAGCCGTATTCTAAGTTCTCGTAATCAAGATCGAAGACCACCATACAGTACACATTACCGATGCGAAACTCTTCGGGAAAAGGAATTTCCACCATTGGTTGTTCCGCGTGTTTTTTAAATAGCACTAGGGTGCAGGAGGTGGCGTGACTGGAAAAAATCGAAAAGTTAACACCTCCTGGTACTAGAGTCGCACCAAAGGGAAAAGGTTTACCCCGACGCAATTTATAATTCTCGTAGTTGTGGGTGGGATGTATATCGATACGTTCGGTGATGGTCATGCTACTGTCTCCTTAAGTTGAGCTAATCCAGCTTCGAGGGTGTCACCAGTAGCGAAAAAGTCGAGAAATCCCGTGACGGACATAGTGTCTTGTAAATCTTCAGAAAGTCCCACTAAAACTAGCTTTCCATCTTGTGCCGTAGCTTGACGATATAAAGATAGCAATACCCGTAAGCCCGCACTAGACATATAAGGCACTTGGCTCATATCCAGCAAAAGTTTACTATTGGGCTGCGCTAGGGGTAATATTTCTTGCTGCACTTCTGGTGCGGTGCTAGCATCTACATCTCCTATTAACTCTACTACCTGAATTTCTTGGAGTTTTCTAAGGTTGATTTCCATTGGTTAGTTGTTAGTTGTTAGTTGTTAGTTGTTAGTAGGTGTTGGCTCAATACTGTTCGGTTAGTCTTTCAAGTTATTTCGTTCGCCCCCTAAATCCCCCAAATTTGGGGGACTTTAATGAATCTTACTCCCCCAAATTTGGGGGCTGGGGGGCTTAACCGAACGGTATTGGGTATTGGGTGTTGGCTTTTGCGACCTTAACTTCTCTAACTGCTGGTAAATCAGGCATTTCTTGCCAACAGTTACGACAAAACCAGTATTCTCTATAGCTATTAAAATGGTGCAATAGAGTGTTAGAACAACAGGGACACATAGCTAAAATGTTCATGATTAGACAAAAGTTATAATTTAGCTGCTTTAGCCCGTGATTTGAGAGATCAAATTTTTGAAACGTTATCAAAGGCAATAGACTATTTGGGGACAATTTGTACTTTGACTTTTACCCGTTCTTTCGTTCTAGGTAATTTGACAATTAAGGCATCAGCATCAAAATGACTGTAAGGTTCACCATCAATTTCGCACTTGCCAATCTTGATGCTACCAGGGGGCAGAATATCGGGGGCGACTCTTAAAACGTCGTCGGGGAAACCACCAGGCATCGGTTTAAAGTAAAAGTCCATCGGCTGTTTGGTAATTAGCAGGTTGGTATATACTGCTGCAAGGTAGCACAACTCGAAGGAATGATAACCACTCATAGAGTGAGAGCCTTTACCTCGTTCGTTACCGCCAGATAGGAAGGGGATACCGTTGGCTAAGACGTTGAAATAAACGCCACCATCTTCGATATCGGGGAAGCTAGAATTGTAAAAAGCCGATGCTTCGCGGGCAAAACGATGATATTCCGATCGCTCTAAAACCCCAGCCAAGATTAGATAAGCCAAGATTGCCTGTTCTTGTTGCCACCAGGCTTTGCGATCGTGCCAGACAAAGCGGTGAACGGTTTCTCCTTCGCCCAAGAGACGCTCCACTACATCATACCAACCTCCACGCTGGCGATCGCTACCCACATCGGGCATCAGATCGGCGATTTTCGTGGCCAAATCGACGTATTCATCTTTAGCTTTCAAGCTTTGCATCCGCATTAGATTCCAGGCAATCTTGAGGTTATGTCCTACGACAGCGCGGTTTTGCTGCCAACCCCAGGTCGTATCATGAGACCAATCTTCGTTAAATCTTTCTTGAACAAAGGGGCTGTTTTCGTAATCGGGGAAGTATTTGGCGATGGTATCGAAGGTATACTCCAACATATCGGCGTATTCTTGTTTGCCAGTCGCCAACCAGAGATTGATTAGATAGGCTGGAGCGTGGTCGCCCACAGAGTTCCAGTTCTTTTTGCCTTGGTTTTGTCCCAAAGACTCACTGCGAGGATCGAGGGTCATGGGTTCGAGGTGAGAGAAGTAACCACCCTGTTCGCTTTGATCTAAGAAGAAATCGTTAAATAGTTTAATAGTTTTTTCCGTATCAGCCATAATCCGCGGATCGCCCGTACAGCGATAGGTTTGAATCGGTCCTGCCAGGGCGTAAATTTGTTCGTATGCAGGAATAGCATAATAATCATCGCCAAACTCGGAGGCAAAGATTTTATCTTCCTTATCTCCCCGTACGTCAATACCGTGATACCAGTAAACTATACCTTCGTCGGTATCTTCAAACCGCATATGTTCCCGTAGGTATTCCGTACCACGTTCGGCAGCTTTAAGAAAACTATCGTTGCCAGTCATCATAAAAGCTGTGGCGAAACCATACACCAAGCGGGAAATGGTATCAGTTTCTTGACGAAAGCTAACCTGAGATTTCTGACCCGAAAGAGCGAGGCTAGTACGATAGTGGCGATAGTTAAATTCCCCGTCACCAAATTGAGATTTGAGATAAAAATTGCCCAGGGAATTGATTTGATGAACCCACCAGTCTTGTTTCTCAAAGACATACTCAGTCTTTTTACGCCCAGGAAAAATAACCTGTTTAGCATCAAAGCGATCGCTGTCGGGATAAAATACGCCGTAGGTAGACAAATACTGCCCTGGGACGAGCATTGATTTCATATTCCCCGTCGCATCGGGATAGCCTTCATCAAAATTTTGAATCACTTTGGCATAAGCCATAGGACTCAATTGCACTTTAAATTCTCTACCATCAGAGGTTTTTAAACCAAAAATATCGCTTTCGGCATCGTAGCTGGTAACGTAACCTGCAATGGAATCGGAAAAAGGAAAATTTACAGTAGTTGCCATTTTTTTTTATGAGGGGATTGGGGAGTAGGTAGTAGGTAGTAGTCTGTCAATTTTTAATTGATGGGCTGGGGTTGGTGGGGAGATAGGGAGATAGGGAGAAATATTAACCTGTCACTAATTGATTGACAAAGCAGTAGTAGGTAGTGGGTAGTAGTTTGAGTAATGACTAAGCAAAAGTAAGTTGGTTAGCTTTTTCGATTTCGTTAACAAAAGCTTCCATAAATAAATCGACTACCCCTGGGTGTTTTCCTGTAACAAGGTTTTCGTCGATAACTAAATCTGCGGTGACATCGCCGTCGTAAATGATTTCTGCCCCTGCATTTTCCACATCGCAAATAAGATTGTGGGCGCAGGTCACTTTTTTGTCTTTGAGTAAATCGGAATCAGCACAAAAGAGCCAAAGGCTATGACAGATAGTGCCTAGTTTGAGGTTTTCTATTGCTGCTGCTTGACCCAGAAATACTACTGCGGGGGCATTATTTTTCTGACCTGGTCTAACATTAACCTGATATCTCAGACGATCCGTGGCATATGCACCGATCGCAATAATACCTTTATAGTCGGCAGGGTTAATATCGGCTACTTCGGTAGTGACTGTAACGTGATATTCAATTTTGTCATTTTCGGGATTTGAACCAAAACGCAATGATTCATTACCCCAAAGATGGGAAATGTATTCTACTTCATAACCTTGTTGGGGGAAGTATTCATTAAAGCGACGATATTCCGTACCATCGAAATGTTCTTCTATCAGTACGCCAATTTTTCCTTTAGATTCTGTTGCCATGATATTTTATTCCTTAATGTAAATTTCGATCTGTAAGTAGGCAGAGGGCAGAGGGCAGAAGGCAGAAGGCAGAAGTATAATTACTTGCTACTCTGATTCGAGCATTCCCTTGCGCCTTCGGACGACGCGGGGTCTCGAATCTACTTGCTACTCAATTACTCCAGGGAGACATATCTGCGTATACGCGCCATTCGCTGACCTTGTTGCCTCTCATGCGATAGATATCGCAGCAAGAAATAGTTACTTGTCTGCCACTGGGAACTAGCTTGTAATAAGCGTCCATTTCTAGGGAAATAATGTCTTGTTCCTGCCAGATTTTTCGCACTTTATGACCGAAGAAAACGGCGGTAGTTTTAAAAGTATCGGCAAAGAAATCTACTACCTCTTGTCTGCCATAGCGGGGTTCTCCCGAACCAACTTTATAGAAGATATCGTCGGTTAGATAAGTTTTAACTTTCGCCCAATCTTCAGCCATAATCGCCTGAGAAAGGTCGCCTACGGCATTTAACTGTTCGACAGATTTAGCATTAGTCTCTGGTTCGGCGATCGCCCAAACTGGCCCTGCGATCGACCATTTAGGGGCGTAACCATTGGCGACTCGTTGTTTGCCTTCGGGATGTTCGGCAAAGTGTCTTTTCATCGTGCCAGGAGGAATAATAGTTTTACCCGCACTGGCTGTAAGTACCGATGCCGAGGGAGGAACGGCAATACTGGGGTCAAAAACAGGATTGACATCCATGAAAATTCTTAATTCGCTAAACTTGTCCCCCTCAACGCGGAAAATATCTGTACAGGGTAGAGAAATCTCTGAATTATCTTTGCGCCAGTAGGTAACATCCATTTCCACAAAGACCAAATCGCCGACTTCCCAGATCATCTTGATTTCGTGGTAAACCGCATTGATTTGATTAAAAAAGTTTTCTGCCGATTTTTGAATCGCTTGTTTATCTAGGCAAACATCAAAATTACCAAATTGATATACGGGATTGTCCGTAAAGAAAGTTACAAACCCTGCGGGATCGAAAGCTTCACCCCTAGAAAATAGACGCTTTACTAAGTCTACATTTGTGCCTGAGATTTTCTCGGTTTTGGGCTGGCGATCATTGCCATTCATATCTGCATTGGGTGCAATAGACTCTAGCATCGAGTCAACTACCTGACCAAAAACCACGTGAAATTGACCGAGAGTTTGGGCTAATTCATCCGAGCTTAGAGAATAGCCATTTTCGGCTGCAATATTCACAAAGCGATCGGGATTCGTAGCTGTATGTAATTGTTTTTGCAAAGAAGGGTTCTCTAAAGCAGCCTCTAGCAGACTTAAGACGTTATTGGACATCATTTACCTCAAGTTAGGAAACGTAATTGTCTTGATATGTAAAAATATGGATTAATCTCAATGCCTGACTTGTGTTTGAGATTAGGGAACAATCGGGAAGAAATAGGGAACTTAAAATGCTCGGTTTTCTATCTGACGGGGTGACAGGAAGAGTTGTTAGCTTAAATATATTGATATACCCTTACCAATACATTAAACTTAACCCGCCGTGACAGTTTGCTTAGATACCGCACCGTTAGTTGATTCTTGCCAGGGGGACATATCGGCATAGACGCGCCACTCGCTAACCTTGTTACCTCTCATACGATAGATATCGCAGCAAGAAATAGTTACCTGTCTACCACTAGAAACCAACTTATAGTAAGCATCCATTTCAATGGTGATAATATCTGGTTCTTGCCAAATCTTTCTCACCTTATGACCCGTGAAAACTGCCGTAGTTCTAAAGGTATCAGCAAAGAAATCTACGACCTCTTGTCTGCCATAGCGGGGTTCTGTCGAACCGACTTTGTAGAAGATATCATCGGTAAGGAAAGTTTTAACTTTTGCCCAATTTTGAGCCACGATCGCCTGAGCCAATTCTCCGACGGCAGTTAATTGTTCTGACGAACCTGGAGTATCGCTAGCAATCTCCCATTGAGGCCCTGCGATCGCCCATTTGGGTCCGTAACCATCAGCGACTCGTTGTTTGCCTTCGGGATGTTCGGCAAAGTGTCTTTTCATCGTGCCAGGAGGAATCAGGGTTTGTCCTTGGCTGGCTGTCAACACTGATGCGGATTTGGGTACGGGAATACTGGGATCGAAGACGGGGTTAACGTCCATAAAGATTCTTAGTTCGCTGAATTTATCCCCTTCAACGCGGAAGATATCACAACAGGGAAGAGATATCATCGAGCCATCTTTGCGCCAATAATGGACATCCATTTCCACAAACACCACATCTCCCACTTCCTGCATCATTTTGATTTCGTGATAAACCGCCTTAATTTGACTAAAGAAGTTATCCGCTGATTGTTTAATCGCCTGTTTATCCAAGCAGACATCAAAGTTACCAAATTGATATACAGGATTATCGGTAAAAAAGGTCACAAATCCTGCCGAGTCAAAGGCTTCGCCTCTGGAAAAGAGACGCTTAACTAGATCGGCATTGTTTCCTGGTAATGGTTCTAACATTGATTTACTCCTATAGGTTGAGGTTAATGAGGTGAGTAAAGATTGGCTTTGCTGTTCGGCAACTTCTTTGGCACTAAGTACAGCATTACGAACTGCTTGTTGTAGATTGGGAAAAATTTTGGCAGCCATCTGTTTGCCCTCTGTGTTGGTCGGCAGCCAATCGAAGATATAATCGATAACTATAGGGTCTTGAGGGTTTTGACCTGAGATAATTTGGTTGACTATCTTGCCAGTAAACCAAGGATTATCTAGTAGGGTATGGGTAATTGTTTTAGTGCGATCGTCAATCAGAATTCTTTCTTTGACCTTCATGCCTAAAACGTTCATTTGACGCAGCACTCCGTCGTCATACCTGGCTAAAATCTCTGCGTTTTGCGCTTCGGGGTTATAGCGAGACGTATTTTCTATTTTGTCTTTTACTATTGACCAAACAGTTGCTATGGAGGCGTTGACAGGAGAGCTAAAGGTAAAATACAGTTTTTCTCTGGTTTCTGAAGTAACTTCAGCTTCTGGAAAGATAAAAGCCGTGTCGTTTGCCTGGTTGTAATCTTGAACTCCTTGGCGAAACTTTTCTTTAACACCACGGGTAGCTTGGTTGAATTCTAATTGTTCCCCATTTGGTCCTTTACAATAGAATAAAGACCAGCCTTCCATCGGATCTGCACTCCAGTCAATTGGTTCTTCGTCTTCTGGCTCATTCCAGAACTTGAAGGAATTGTATTTACGAGCGATCGCTTTTCTCTCTGTTTCAGAATTAACCCGAATGATGCGGTTAAAAGCGACATTGGTCATGCCTCGACGCTGGCATTCTGACTCTAACATTTGGGCAAAAAGGTTGAGATCGATCCCTTCTTTCACATTGAAAGAAAGGTGCATCGCATTAACCTCACCAATATGCGAAGGACGACTACTAACCGAACCCTTATGAGGGCTGGGCTTTCCCGCTTTTCTGAGCTGAAGTAGTTCCACCACCACATTACCAAAAGAAATAAACCTGACATCTAAAGCATCTTCTTGACCACTCCTGAGATGAGGAATATCGGCCTTGTCTGGATCGATTCCAGCAGCGATCGCCTCTAACTCTTCTTGTTGAAACAGGGTATTTTGTGCCTTATCCCCTACCAATTCGTCTTCACTGACGACCAGTTTGCCCCCCAACACTTCAATGTAAAATTCCATCGCCTGCGCCATGTCATCGACGGTTACGCCAAAGTGTTGAACTCCTTGGAGATAATGACCTAATCCCGACTTACTTTCATTACTAGATTGAGGTTTTAATTCTGTACCGTTCATCAAAGCAACCACATCCTCTTTAAGTTGATTAGTCGCCCCTGCTTGTAAAATTAGATCGGCAACTTGGGAACTACATTTACCTGCCAAAGTCATTTTGCCGTCGTAGACAAAGGTATAGGTACTGTGTTCGGGAAAAGGGAAAAACCCTTTAACATACTGAGCTAAGTCTTGGGTAGCAACAGTATATTCAGTAGAAGCAAAAAACTGTTCCATCTCCAAAGGACTAGCAAAGGCAATTTCCAAAGCAGCTTGATATTGCTTATCTAGGGGTTCAGAACGACATACTCCATCGTCACTAGGGCGTGAATTGTCTACTGCTTCTAGTAAATGCAGTCGGAATTTAATCACAGAATCGCTCTGCACCACAGCAGGGGCAAAAGTATCTGTCATATATTGGCGAAAAGCCTCTTCTTTCACGGCATCAGATTTCTGCACCATGACGTGGAATTTAGCTAAACCCAGTTCTCCGTTTGGTTCCCCTGTAGGAATGCGATCGATATAAGTTTGGGAATTGCCCAAACTCGTGTTGTAGGCGATCGCTTTACTGAATAGGTTATGTTCGTCAGCCATCAGGATGCCAAACCCTTGGATATATGCCTGAAAATCTGCTTCTGTAGCAAAAGTTAATTCGGCAATGCCATCGAAGCGATCTTCTTCAGCACAGGTGTTATCTATGCTCTGCACCATCGGCCAAATACCACCTTCGTGACGATCTAAGTGAAATTGCCAGTATTGATGTTGTCCTGGCAAGTGGGCGCAGAGAGGGCCGTGAACGTTTTTCCAGTAGTTGTAGAATAATTCGCGATCGATACTTTTACGTTTCCACAACAGCACGTAAAAAGCTAGTTTCCCCTGGCGATCGCGTATGGCATAATCTTCTTGTTTGATTGCAGATATCATTTGTCCATTACCACTTAAAATCTCGTTTAGCGTTCCGAAGCAGCCAGCGACTTTATTGAATCCTCCATATACGCAAAGCAATAACAACAGTTCTTCGATTTCCCGATCGGTAATTCCCTGCGATCGAGCCTTATGTATAGTGCTGGCAAAACTATTACTGGCACTTTGATTAATGCCGTTGACCAGATCGACAGCGATCGCAATCAAAGCCTTTGTCTTGGGGTCGATTAATGGCAGCTTGTATTGACTAGCCACCCTAGCCAAAAAATCATCAAACCTATTATTGGTCATTGGTCATTGGTTATTTGTTACTCCCCGTCTCCCTATCTACTTTCTAGGTTGTAATTAAACTCAGCAAGCCACCTGGAGCATAGACATCGCGGTAGAAGGTGAGTTGTTCGGTTTTGAGATGACACCCGCCTCTGTGACCCCGACGCACCCAGGTGACATTACCTTTTGCCAGGGTTTCGTTGGTTTCGTCATCTACGCATTTCCATTCAAAGTAAGTCACCTCACCATGAAACATAACGATCGGCCAGCACATAGTTACTCCAGGTTGAGCAATTAACGCCCACCAGTGCTTTTCTCGCTCTTTTTGCTGGTCTAAACCGTAATAGGGGCCATCTTGACATAAATAAACTAGATCGTTGCGGTATTCATCGGTCAAAATATCCCCTCGTCCCTGTCTCAAAGCTTCGCAATGAGTGGGCCACCAATCCTTGTTTTCTTGTTCGATTTGTTCGAGGGTATAACGAGGGCTAATTTCTGGGATGGTAGGTTCTTTCATCGCTGCAAACTTCTCGCCATCTTCGATTAGTTTCTTTGCCACATAAGCAGTGACCAATCCAGGTCGAGAATAATCGGCTGCTAAATCTTGATAGAAATTAGTACGTTTTTTAACTGGAGTAGGAGCAGTTTGCGATCTGCCATTACTAGCTTTATTGCCGTTAGACTGGATTAGTTGTTGTTGCAGCATGAGAGTAGTTACATCCTCCTTAAGTTGATTAGTCGCGCCAATATTGGCAATTAATTCGGCAACAGTAGAGCTACGCTGACCAGCCAGAGTCATGTTGCCGTCATAAACAAAGGTGTAGGCAGTCCGTTCGGGGAAAGGTAAAAACCAGTCAACGTATTGGGCTAAATCTTGAGTAGCGATCGCATATTCAGAGGAAGTAAAAAATTTCTCCATCTCCAAAGGATTGGCAAAAGCAATTTCCACCGCAGCCTGATATTGTTGTTCTGGTGGTTCGGTATGGGTCACTCCCGCTGCATCGGGACGAGAGTTGTCTACTTCTTCAAATAGGTGCAAACGCAGTTTGAGTACGGATTCACTTTGGGCGATCGCAGGAGCATAACTTTCGGTTAGATATTGACGAAAAGCCGAAACGCTAGCCGTGGCTGATTTTCTGACCATGATATGGAACTTTAGCAGACCCAGATTGCCATTAGGTTCGCCACTAGGAATACCATCCACATAAGTTACAGAGTTACCAAGGTTGGTATTGTAGCCGATCGCTTTACTAAAGATGTTGTGTTCGTCATCCATTAAAATGGCAGCAGATTCAAACCAAACATTTCGTTCGGCTTCGCTAGTAAAAGTCAATTCGGCAATACCATTGAACTGGTCTTCATCGGGACAGATATATTCAATACCAGGAATAGCGGGCCAGATTCCCCCTTCATTGCGATCGAGATGAAACTGCCAATACTGGTGCTGTCCTGGCAAACGAGCGCATACTGGGCCATGAACGTCCCGCCAATAGTCATCAAACAGTTCGCGAGCAATACCTTTGCGTTTCCAGAGCAAGACGTAAAAAGCTAATCTACCCTGGCGATCGCGTATGGCATAATCAGTCTTTCTGGTTGTAGTTAAGATGGTCACTTATCTTATTTCTCCTAAAGCAGTTTATGATTGACCTAAAATTTCGTTCAAAGCACCAAAGCTAGCAGCAGCCTTGTTAAATCCGGCGTAAACGCACAAAAATAGGAGTAATTCTTCGATTTCAGCGCGAGTTACCCCTTGTTTGATTGCCATATCTACATGAGCAGCAAAAGGAGTACCAGGACCTAATAAATTTTGATTGACTACATCAACCGCAATTACAATCAAAGCCTTAGTTTTTTGCTCGATTAATGGTAGCCCCCAAGCTTCGCCAGCAACGCGAGTGACAAAATCACCAAATTCAGGATTGATGTTTTGTAGAGCCGTTTGTAGTTCGAGATCGTCTAAAACGGCATTTTTATAGGGAGTAGCTGAAGATTTAGTCATTGTAGGCAACTGAGTCATAGGACAAAATTTTCAATAAAAAATTCCGTAACAATGGGTCGATTATTGCAAGTATGCAAACTAAGAATATAGAGCTACTGCTAAATAGCAACCAGACGCTTAAGTTATTTGCAATTATCAAAAAAATGCTTGATTGAGTCCAACTAATTTGAACTTAAAAATAAATCGAGAATAACTAGAGAAGAATATTTAGGGATGCGTTTTAGCTAATATTTTCTCTTACCCATAACATGGTTCTTATTTGGAATGAGTATAAGTCAATTAATCCTTTAACCAGCTTTTACGGATCGATGAATGCGTAACATCAGCGTTCAAAAGATCAAGATTCATAATGTCAGCAAGAAATAAACTAGCCTTTTCCCCTAGATGCGGGGATTACCCCTTTCTCCTTTCACCCTTTCCCCACCTCCACAGACTAATTTGTTTCTTAGGCGTTAATATCTTCTCTACTTTTTCCCTATTACTACTTAATTTTTATTCAGCAAAAGAAATTACTCAGCAATAGCGATTAGTTCTACCAAGCAAATTTCAGCTTCTATAACCAAGATTTCCATTAACTCTAATAGCTTCAGGAGATTGATATGACTCATAGCACGGGTAATACAGTTGGAGTAGAAGGAATAACTATCCCAACGGGCGTAGTTGAAGATTACTCCATAGTCGAACGAGACGATTCTACCCGTCCAGCAGTATATGCCTCTGGTGACCTATATACATCTTTGTCTACCACCAGAGAAACAGACTTTGATTTTAACTTCTTTGATTTTTTCCTTCCCGTCAATGGAGGTCCGCCACCTCACTATCATCCCTTCGAGCATGAAATTTGGCACATAACAGACGGTGAGTTTCAGTTTAATTTAGGCGATCAAGGCGAACTTGGTATTGTCGTACCTGAAGGAACAACGGTATTTGGTCCTA
Source organism: Pleurocapsales cyanobacterium LEGE 10410 (assembly GCA_015207195.1). Taxonomy (GTDB): domain Bacteria; phylum Cyanobacteriota; class Cyanobacteriia; order Cyanobacteriales; family Xenococcaceae; genus Waterburya. Next base: position 10,691 of record JADEXJ010000046.1, on the reverse strand, counting down.
TAAACAAAACTCACGGGTATCGCAATCTAGATTCAACTGCATCGGTAATTGGTGTTACTCCAGGAGCGAGAACTCTTTCAATGACTACTCCAGGAGCATTAGATCTGTTTTTTGATTTTGCAGCACAGTCTGTAATAGATAGAGACGCACCCATACCAACCTTTGGCGAGCCACTACCAGAAGATTTTATAAACTTAGCTAAATTTTCTGCCAGAACTAATGCTGGAATTACTTTACTTGCTCTAGATCCAAATTATCAACCACCAGAGGATGCTCTAGATTATGTACTGGTCTTACCAGAAGATGCCACAGGAGAAGTAGTAGAGCAAGCAATAGAGCTTAAGGGCATCGACGGTTTTAGTGTTTGGACGACTGGCGAACAAGAAGGACTGCCCCAAAGACCAACTTTTACTGGTGAATTTGACATTGAATATACTTCTCTAACGAGTTTAGAGGAATCGGGTGATAAATTTGCTTACGATCGATTTGAACTCGACCCAGAAGCTACGGAGATCTCAGTTGATGCTAATTTATCGGGTTCGCAAGTAGTCGAACCAACAGAATCTTCCGCCACGGGTAATGTTACTTTAGATTTAAACGATGCGGGAGACATTGAATACAGCTTAACTGTTACTGGTTTGGATTTTGGCGAATTAGTTGAGGGAGAGTCGGCTCAAACCCCTGAAAATGAACTGGATGATGTGACGATGATTCATATTCATGCAGCGGAATCGGGAACTAACGGATCTCATGCTTTTAACATTCTCGATCCCCACGAACAACAAGAAAGCGACCTCGATATCACTCTAAATGATGATGGTTCGGCTACTATTAGCGGTGTTTGGAATCAATCAGAACAAGAAATTCCCGAAGATCTGACTGAATTTATCGATCGCGGTGGCGCGCCAGAAAGCGATTATTATTTTCAAGTTCATACAACAGGAAATGAAACAGGAGAGATTAGAGGGCAAATTAGTTTAGAAACGACAACAGATTTTCCCGATCCAGTTACCAGCCAAGAGCATCAACTATTTTATGTGAATGAAGGTCGCCTAGCGGTGGAAATTAATGGCGAAGTGGAAATTGCCGATCGAGATACTTATGTTCATATTGCCCCTGGAAATGAATATGCGATCGCTAATTTTAGTAATGAGACTGTAGAAGCACTTTCCATTTCCATACCTACACTGGAAGAACCAAATATGACTGGCGAACTTTATCCATCCCCCGTAACTCCCCTAGGAAATATTCCTACCAATAGACAAGTCTTTCTAGGTGATGAAGCAGATTTCTTTAATGAATCCCAGAAAACTAATCTTTACAGATACGTTTATGATGTTGCTCCTGGATTTACCGATTTTACAGTTGAGCCAATAACGATTGACAATGTTGAATATGACGGAACTTTTATTAATGCAGCGATTAACCCCTCAACCCAAGAATTAGTTTTTGCCAATGGTGTATACCAAGTACTTGAAGGTGATTTGGGCAAACCAGAAGGTTTAATTGAAATTTTACGAGAAGATTATGCTGTAGCTGGGAGGGAAGGCGTTATTGCACTCGAATTTTACAATACTACGAAAGATTTAGATACAGTTGCTGATGAAGTGGCGCAATTGCCTCAAGATACTCAAGATGGATTGTCCCCTGATACAGTAGTGACTTTACCTTTCGGAGAGCTTGTAGAACAGTATGATTGGCTAGTAATTCCAGCAGAAGAATTTGCCTTTGATGTTTTTCGCGATAGTGCAGGTAATCCTACTCCCATCGTCGGGACAGGTTGGTCGGTTGAAGAATATGAAAGTCGCCGTCAAATTTTTGCTGGTGGCGGGGATGATGAAATCTATGCCACTAAAGAAGATAAAGTATTCGGTGAAGGGGGGAACGATTTTATTGATGCCTCTGGGGGTCTAGGTCGTAACCGACTCTATGGCAATGAAGGTGATGATAGTATCTTCGTTAATGTCAGCGATCGCGCTTTTGGTGGCGATGGTAATGATTTTATTAATGCTGCTGTTGGTGTGGGTCAACCAGGAGAAACAATTTCTGGTGGTAACTATATTGATGGTGGTAATGGTAGCGATTATCTGCTGGCTGGCAGTAATAGTGAGTTACATGGGGGCAACGGCAACGATACTTTACAAATTAGTGATGGTGGAGGTAACCTCCTCTACGGCGAAGCTGGTAGCGACGAATTTTGGATTGCTAAGGGACAATTACCCGATGCTGTTGCGGTTGAATATCCTGAAGGAACTGATGCACTATTACCAGAGGGAGTATCCCTGCCAGAATTGGTCGATACTCGCAATACTATTATGGACTTCGAGCTAGGAGTAGATCGCATTTATATTAGCGATATTGAAGGTGTCTCTTCCTTTGAAGATCTGCAACTACTGCCTGCTTTTGGAGATTTGGGGAGTACTAGCATTGCCACTGAATTTACTGAAGATGGTACGAGTAAAGAAATATCTCTCGCCAATGTAGCAGGAGTAATATTTAACGAACTTACTGCTGATGATTTTATTTTTGCCTGAGTCTTAGATTGACTAGCCTGAGTGGTTATGTACTCCAATAAATACAGTGAATATTACCAAAACAACAACCATACTTAAGCAGAATTTTTCCCAAGCTGCCAAAGCGGTCGCGATCGCTTCTACCATATTAATTACTGCCAATAATTCAGCCACAGCCCAAACAATTGAATCTAACAATGAGCTTATTTCTCCCATAGGCGATATTGAGGGTGAAGTAGTAGACGGTATGGAACAAATTAATCGTGTTTCTGAACTACTAGATGTTAACGCTGGAGACTGGGCAGATGAAGCATTGAGGAGTTTAAGCGATCGCTATGGTTGCATTGGCGGATATCCCAACGGGACATATCAAGGTCATGCAACTTTAACTCGTTATGAATTTGCCGTCGGTTTAAATTCTTGCCTGAAAAATATCCAACAGCTTTTAGCTGCGGGAGAGGCTCAGATCTCCTCAGAAGATATTGCGACCTTAGAAAAATTGCAAAAAAATTACAGTGCAGAATTAGTTAAAATTAATAGCCGCCTCGATCCCCTAGAAACCACTATCGGACAACTAGAAGATACTCAGTTTTCGACTACCACTAAACTTCTAGGCAACTTGAGAGTTCAAACTAATACCTTTTTCTCTGGCGATGGCGATCCGCAAACTAATATGCAATACAATCTCTTTTTAGGTCAAGTTACCAGCTTTACTGGTAGAGATACTTTACTAACCGCCCTGGGGGCAACTAATACTACCTTCCCCGAATTAGCCAGTACTAATAGCGGGATTGATGTTGGTTCAACTAGAGAAGGCTCAAGTGATACGGCTGGTTCTGGCGATAGTGCCAACAGTCTGCGATTAATCGGCTTAGAGTATCAATTTCCCCTGGGAGATAAAGCTGTAATTGACATTGTAGCTGCTAATCGCTATCGCTTTAGCCCAATTCTGCTACGCCAATTCTTTCCTGGCTATAGTTTGGGGCAAGGACCTGTGAGTGCCTTTGCCGAAGCACCACCGATCTATCTGTTGGGAGGAGGTTCGGGAATATCGGCTAGCTATGAATTTTTAGACTCAACTGTCTTAACTTTGACTTATTTGAGTACCTTCGCCAACGATGCTCAATCAAGTAGGGGTTTATTTAATGGAGACTATATTGCCTCAGCCCAGATTAATTACAATCCCACTGCCGATTTCTTCTTACAACTCTTATATCAAAATGGCTATTTTGATAACGGCAATTTTGGTTTTAATAACGGACAGACATTCAGAGGTAATGGTTTTGTCGGCACTGCCTTAGCCAATCGTTTTGACGATCCTGGGGTCTTCTTTGAAGAGGGGGCAGAAGTTTCTAGCAATGCTTATCAAATTGGTGGCTACTATACGATTGGCGATCGCATTATTGTAGGGGGATGGGTAAATCTGATTAAAGCGAGGTTACTGGGTAAAGGAGATGCCGATATTTGGACTTATTCACTGCAAACAGCTTTTCTGGATCTATTTATTGAAGGCAATCAAGGGGGTTTGATTGTGGGTGTCGAGCCTACCCTAACCAGTTTAGATACTAGCCTAGAAATTCCCGAATTTGAGAATGACACCTCATTGCATATCGAAGCTTATTACAGACATCAACTTAATGACAACATCTCCCTCACCCCTTCCTTAATTTGGATTACAGCCCCCAACCAGGATGCCAACAACAAAGATATTGCTATTGGCGGTATTAGAACTACATTTAATTTTTAGTTGTTGCAACATCAAAGGTCAAAGTAGCGAATCAAGATTTATTTTCTCAAACTAAATATAAAAATCATGAGATGGCAACAGTATTACAAATCGACAGGAATTTTGGTGGTTCTCATCTGTCAAACAGGGATAATTTTCTCTGGGCTGTCGTCGCGATTATTGGCACAGTCCTCTTTGATGAAAATCAGTCTCGAATTCCCACCTACCAATGAACGAGGATCTCCTCAAACAACAACTGGAGGGGGTACGCGGGGTAATTCTTGTGTCGAGTCGAGTGGAGACGATCGAACAATTCCTTTGACACCTTTGATGCCAACGCGCACTAATGTGGGGATAACTGCTACTACCAATCCTGTACTATATTGGTACGTTCCTCCAAATACAGCAGAGTTTGGCGAATTTTTAGTCAAAGATGAACAAGGAGATGAAGTTTATGCGGTCAGCTTTAAACTCCCTCCTACTCCAGGTATAGTCAAATTAAAGATCCCGCCCGATGCTTCTCTAAAAACAGATAGAAATTATCAATGGAAGTTCTCTCTAGTTTGTAATTCCCAAAACCAAAATCATAATCAGTGGGTCTCAGGAGTGCTTCAGCCCCAGGCAATCGATCTATCTCTCAAGCAACAATTAGCCAATAAAAATCTTTTAGAACAAGCCGAATTTTATGCACAGCAAAGAATTTGGCACGAAACTTTGGATATTATGGCTCAATTATCTACAGAAAATCCTGCCGAATGGACGGAATTTTTAAAGTCGATCGATCTTGAGAGCATTGCTAAAAAACCAATCTTAGAATGCTGTACGCCCAAAAACTAACAACTCATTTCAGCAAATTAAAATTAACAGCGTATGCGAGCAAAATTAAAATCGCTTTTTTGGCAGGGGCGTGGAGTCTGGATTACTACTCCCTGCATCGCAATTTTGGTAATCTTAATCCGCTCGGCTGGTTTGTTACAGTCCTGGGAATGGTCAGTTTTTGACCAGTATATGCGCTTGCGTCCCCAAGAATCTCCTGACAATCGCATTGGCATCGTCGGTATTAATGAGGCAGATTTACACAATTTAGAGACAGCAATCATTCCTGATGGGATTTATGCACAGCTACTGGAGAAACTTATAGCTCAACAGCCCAGAGCCATCGGTCTGGATGTTTATCGTGACTTACCAGTAGAACCAGGTCATCAAGATTTAGTTCGGATCTTTGAATCTACTCCTTATCTAGTAGGCATCCAAAAAGTAGCAGGAGAGCCAGGAATTCAGGCAGTTGCTCCACCTGCTGCTCTAAAAAAAAAGGATCGAGTTGGTGCTAATGACCTAGTCTTTGATTCGGATCGAAAAATACGACGTGGTTTGATTTACTTATCTGCCGACGGCGAAACTGTCTATAGCTTTAGTCTACATCTGGCTCTACATTATCTCGAAAATCACGGCATTGCCCCTAAATCTATTGAGGGTAATACTAATTCTTGGCAGTTAGGTCAGAAAATATTTGCTCCGTTTGAGGCTAATGACGGCGGTTATGTACGAGCTGATGCAGGTGGTTATCAAATATTATTAAATTACCGAGGAGCAAGCGGTTACTTTGACACTGTTTCCCTAATGGACATTCTCCAAGATCGAGTACCTCCAAACTGGGGTCGCGATCGCATTATTTTGATTGGTTATGTAGCCGAGAGTTCCAACGATTTATTCTACACTCCCTATAGCAGTAGTCTGTTTGAAAGTCCAAAACCCCTGGCTGGGGTAGAAATCCATGCCCATTTGACTAGCCAGATTATTAGTGCAGCCCTAGACAATCGCTTGCTATTGCAAAACTGGTCGGAATTACAAGAATGGCTGTGGATTTTCTTTTGGTCTGGAGTTGGGGCAACCTTGCGCTGGCAGTCTCGCTATATCGGGGAGAAAAGAATCCTTTTATGGTTCAGTTCTGTTAGCTTCTTGGTAGCGGGAGGTACTTTGCTGATCGGCACTTATCTTGCATTTTTGGGAGGTTGGTGGCTTCCTGTAGTTCCAGGATTTTTAGGTTTAGGAGGGGCTGTGCTAGCGATCACAGTGTATGTAGCTAAGACTGCACAGGACATACGTAAAACATTTGGACGTTATCTAAGCGATCAAGTTGTCGCCAATTTACTTGAAAGTCCTGAAGGTTTAAAACTCGGCGGTGAAAGACGGAAAATCACGATTATGACCTCTGATTTAAGAGGATTCACCGCTATATCAGAACGATTACTTCCTGAAGAGGTGATTAAGCTCCTTAATATTTATCTACACTATATGGCAGATACGATCGCTGATTACCAGGGAACCATTGATGAATTCCAAGGAGATGGGATTCTGGTTCTCTTTGGTGCGCCTACTACGAGAAAAGATGATGCAGTTCGTGCTATTGCCTGTGCCTGTGCCATGCAGTTAAAAATGGCTATGGTAAACCAAGAAATGAAACAAATGAATTTACCCCAGTTAACCATGGGAATTGGCATCAATACTGGTGAAGTGGTGGTAGGAAATATCGGCTCGGAAAAACGCAGCAAGTATGGTGTTGTCGGCACCCCAGTCAATATAACTTATCGTATTGAATCCTACACTATAGGTGGTCAAATTCTCATCTCAGAACAGACTTTAGAAGACGTTGGGTCAATCGCAATCGTCGAAGAAAGAAAAAAAGTATTATCAAAAGGAATTCAAAAGCCAATTACCATCTATCAAGTTAATGGTATTGCGGGAAAATACAATCTCTTTCTCTCTCCAGAAGAAGAAGTTTTTTTCACCCTATGCGAACCAATACCGATCCAATACGCTGTCTTGGAAGTAAAGGATGTGGGTAATCAACTATTTAAGGGGAATTTAATTCGGCTTTCTGCTAATGAGGCTGAAATTAGAGTTAAAAATCGAGAACAATCAGAAATTCCACCTGGATTGAGTAATATTAAGCTGAATTTATTAACGCCGAATCAACAATTAGAACCTAGCGAAGATATTTATGCCAAGGTTTTGGAAAAGCCAGTAGAGCAAGATGGTTTTTATATTCATTTTACCTTCAAACCCCCAAATATAGCAGCAAAGTTAGGCTCTATCTATAAATCTCTGAAACTGACTGCGGAAAACAGAGAAGGTCTTTGACATTTTGAATGGACAATCAGCTCGCATTATCGGTTATGTACGAAATCTGTGGAAATAGGTATATTAATATACATTTATATCGAGCAAAAATTGCCAGACAACTGTTTATATTTCTTCTATCTTTTAAGGCGATCGCTTGATCTCTCCAACCAAACTAAAATAAAAATACGATTCATCCCATTGGTGTTGTCGAGCTTCATCGACCATCCATTGAGCCTCTTCAAGCGAAATATTATAGCGAGCGCTCAAAAGTTGGGGGATTTGATCGCAGGCGCGATTGGGATTCACATTTGGTTGCTGAGAATAAGAAGGCAGTGCAACATTACCTAAAAAAGGCGATGGTTTAGCCTTTAATTAAAGCGGTTCGAGATTTAGAACTTCTCTTAGATTTGTGTGAGAAACTAACCCTAATATGTAGCCTGAAGGCGAGAAAGAAGATAATCTCCAGCGGTAATGGTCGGATAGAGAGGAGGACGTTCGCCACTCTGACAGGTTTCTAGGCAGCTAATTTCAGTATCGTGGTTGGGATGGCAGAAATAAGCGATTGAATATCGAGATTGCTTGGCTTTTTGCTCATGAGGAATTCTTACACGGTGTTTGGTGGAGCAAAATACATGGTTTGTCCAGCGTTGCATCAGATCGCCTGTATTGACCAGGACGGTTCCCAGAATCAAGGGTGCTTCGATCCATTCACCGTCGGCGTTACGTACTTCTAAACCCCCAACGGCATCCTGAAATAGAAAGGTGAAACTACCATAATCCGAATGTTCCCCTGCTCTTAACTGCTCTGGTGAGGGAGTTTGTTCGATGGGTGGATAGTGAAGAAGTCTTAGGGTGTTATCCTGTTTATCGTGCCTGTCAGCCAAGAAAGATTTGGGAAGAGATAGGGCGATCGCCATTGCTTCGCAAAGGTTCATGGCAACATTATTACAGGCAGAGAAGAAATCTAACATCGTGTCGCGAAAGCTCTCATCTTCTTCAAGCCAGCGATTGCAAGATAGAGAAGGTTGCGTTGTACTTGACCGTGTTGGGTCTATTTCTTTACCGATATTAAATGCTTCCTTTAAATCTCCTGGTTTGCTATCGTCGAGGCGTTCTCGCCCTACTCCAACGTAACCGCGATTGCTAAATTTATCCGACCATGCCAGCTGATTTTTTTCAGCTAAAGTCAGGTTGAAAAACTCTTGAGATCGCTTGAAAGTTTCAGTAATCAGATCCGAATCGATACCTGGATTTTTGAGATACATAAACCCTATTTCATGACAAGCGCGGTAAATTTTGGCAGCAATAGCACTTCTTTGTGATGTATTTCCTTCTCTAAAAGAAGCAAAGTCGATAACAGAAATTTTTTCGGACACGGTTTGATTAACGCAGCTATATTTACTTCTATACTCATTAGGGTACATTTTCTACTGGACGAGAAGCATTAAAATAAACTATTGTCAGCAAATGAATTACCCTCCCGAAGTCCAAGAGTTTCTCCAAAAATACGATCGCCTGCTCTTAGACGAACTATGATGTAGTTCTGACACTAGCTAACGCGATTAATTCCTGTAACTTCTCTGCTCCAATGTACTTGATTATTTCCGACAAATCTTCTTCTGTAATCCTGCCTTGAGAGAGAATTCCCGAACGCCAATGATTGATATTGTCATAAATATTAGGGTCAATTTGAGCAGCATTTGCATCTACGTATTGTTGAAGTTCGTGAGCTAAAGCAAAGACAAGATTTGATTGATTTCGGTTCGGAGAATGAGAATATTCGTTTTCCACAATAGATAACAGATTAGATTAGTGGGACTTAAACAATTTTGACAGTCAAAATAGGATATAATGCTTTTACTGATTGACTTGAGCATTATCATAAAAATTAGATATAGAGTTATATCAACACGGCAATTCATTACCAGAAGGAAAAAAAGCGCACCGCCCGCGCCGAGGAAACCTCGGCGTAAGGACGGAGCAAGAAGACCCAGAGTTCAAGAAAAAACCCACCTTAGCCTTAAGATTAATAGATAAAAGTTTAAATAGAGGGTATATAGACCAGGAATAGTTTTAATAGATTCAGGATATGGCAATAATACAACCTTCCTAATTGAACTAGAAAAAAGAATGGATAGTTGATACTTATTCTCAAAGAAATTGGGTAGAAAGGCTTTAGCCGCATCGGGAGCATCCCAATTGGCATGATTAGTCTTAAATTCAATAAATTACTAGCTCTTTGATTAGATCATCTTCAATTTAAGTTAGCAATTAACAGCTTTTAAATTCATTTCATCATTTGCTAATCCTGCCATATCTAATATTCTATCTGACTGATGGCGAGTATGAATTGATAATAAGTTTCTGGTTGCTTCTAGAGGAAAAACCTGTTTCCAACCCAAACACTCTTTTTGAATTGCTGCTAATTCGGGATGAAATGATTCGGGAACATTTTTTGCACACCATTCAATTATTAGAGCAGCGTCTCGTAGTAAATAAGTTGTTAGTTTATCTTGTTGAGGAATACTTGCTTGGGTTGATATGGTAGCCAAGGTTGATGCTAAGTTGCCTAATTGTTGCTGCCATGTTTGTATTTTTATGCGTTCGTATAATGCCTCGCGTTCCATCAATTTAACTCCAAAAGATTTCTGACAATTATTTCAATTTTCTCTCTAAGAACAGGGTCTTTTATTTCCATGCTTCGATTTTGTTGACGCGGGCGGATATTGATTAGAGATTCAAATCCAACTCGCCTAACTTCAGGATACTAATCAGCACCCCAAACATTTTCTTGTAGACTGCCATTTTCTAATAAAGTTTGTTCGCAGTCAGCGTGAAGTTCTCCACCACCTGCCAAAATTTCTTGCTCAATATCTACGGCTAATTTAATCATCAAGCCCAGATAAGTTTCAGACATTTGTTCAATCTGTTCGGGGGTGGCTTGTTCGCGAATTATCAGAATCATTCTCTAAAATTAGCTCTTTCTTAAGCAACATATAAAATTGGTCTTTTACCTAAAGCCAAAAGCGATCGCTCTAAGGTTTCTAGTTTGGTATTATGGCGCGGAACGAGATTAAGTGTAAGTTTTTGATTTAGAGCGATCGCAATTTTATGCAGCATTATCAATGAGTTGCCTTCGTAATCTGCTTCTTCTAGATCGTCAATTAAAGTTTCTGTTGTTCCGACAAGTTCGGCAAGTTGTTGTTGAGTTAAATTTGCTTTTTGACGAGCATCATACTCCCTTCCCACCAAAAGATTAGGTAACTAGTGAGAAAATGAAGTTGAGTGTATTTTGAACCTGTTGAGCCGAGAGAAACTGATTAGAATCC
>JADEXJ010000045.1 GCA_015207195.1 Pleurocapsales cyanobacterium LEGE 10410 | reverse complement strand
GTGGGGGACTTTCAATCGTTCTCCCCCCAGAATTGGGGGGCTGGGGGGGCAAGAATAACAGTTAGACTGTAAAAAAATAACTTTTCAGATGTCCTCTTAGAATGACTACCGAGATTTAGTGTAACCCTTAACTTTTTGGACATTCAATCCAGAAACGGCTGCCTCGATCTGGTTGGGAATCAACGCCAATTTTTCCTCCCAGGCGTTCGATCCCTTTTTTAGCGATCGCCAAGCCAATCCCCGTACCGAAATAGGATTCATTACCATGTAGACGTTCAAACACTTGAAAAATGCGTTCTTGATGTTCTGGTTTAATGCCGATCCCATTATCTTCGATCCATAATCGCACTGTCTGCCCTGTTTCTTCTGTCCAAATATGGACTTGGGAGGTTGTCCCAGGAGCAACAAATTTGATGGCATTAGACAGCAGATTGTCTATAATTTGCAGCAAAATGGTTTTACTGCCCATAACAGGCGACAGCGGTTCGTCTACCGTGATTTGAGCCTGTTTTTGCTCTTGATCAAATTCTAGCTGTTCGATGAGCTTGGCAACGATGGCAGATAGATTGACAGAATGTAGCTGTATTTGAGAGCGAGTCAGACGACTATAGGTAAGCAAATCTTGAATCAACTTTTCCATTTGCTGTGCTGAGTTGATTAACCGCCAAGTATACTCATTACCCAGATTGTCTAAATTCTCGCCATAATCTTCCTGCAAGGCAGTAGCAAACCCCTGTATGGCTCGCAGGGGGGCTTTTAAGTCGTGGGAAATACTATAGGTAAAAGCCTTTAACTCTTGGTTGATCTCTTCAAGCTGGGCAGTGCGTTGGGCAACTTTGGTTTCTAATTCTTGAGTATAAATTTGATTTTGTTTGTATAGACGAGCCTGTTGTAGGGCGATCGCCAGCTGATTGCTTACTTCACTAACTATATTTAGTTCTTCTGTGGTTACCATTCCCAAATTTTCTACCCAGATTTTTAAGATGCCAAGCAGCGTGCCTCCCACCTTAAGAGGAAAGGCAATCAGGCAGTTTAATCCTGCAATTTGTAACTGGGGGACTGCTGTAGATAGCTCTGGAAGTTGGCTTAAATAGGCAACAAAATAATTGTGGTCTAAATTTTGCTCTATCTGTGCGATTAAATTTTGCCAAACCTTCAAAGACATCTGCAAACCATTGGTCGTTTGCCCTGCAATACTTCGAGTTGCTAGGATGGTAGCTGTTTCTTGTTCTGGCTCAAAAGCAACAATCGTTACACGCTGACAGGCTAAGAATTTTCTAATATTAGCGATCGCGATTTGAGAAATCTCCTGGGGTTCTTGAACTTCTAAAATTGCTCGATCTATTAGATGTAGGTTGGATAAACGTCGTAACGATTTTTGCAAGGACACTTTTAGTTCATGGCGATCGCTAATATCTTCCACTACAGAAATAAAATAATCTGGTTCTCCTGCACTATTCCTCACCAAAGATACCGTTAGATTAATCCAAACGACCGTATTGTTTTGACGAAGGTAACGCTTCTCGATCGAGAAGGATTCAATCTCTCCCGACAGCATTTGACGGATGTATTCTAGGTCTAACTGCAAATCTTCGGGATGAGTAATCTCTTGAAAGGTTTTTTGCAGTAGTTCTGGTTTGGTATAGCCAACAATTTGGCAAAATTTTTGGTTTACCCTCAGCCATCGTCCATCTGGTGCTACATGAGCGATTCCTACCGCAGCCTGTTCAAAGGTACTGCGGAATCTTACTTCACTCATTTCTAATTGAGCTTTAAATTGTTTATCCTCCGTAATATCTTTGGCAATCCCCACAATCGATACTACCTGTTGTTTCTCGTCAAATAGAGGAAACTTAAAAGACAAATATTCATGTAATTGACCGTCGCCGTGATAAACTTCTTCTTCGGTAGTTAGAGGCATACGGGTTTCGACTACAGTTTGATCGTTGACTGCAAAAGCTTCAACTATCTCAGGAGAAAATAAATCGCGATCGCTTTTACCAATTATTTCTGCTTCAGATAAGTCAAATATTCTTTGATATTCTCGATTGACCAGCCAGAATTTGCCAGAGCGTTTTGTTTGTGGGTCGATGTCTTTGGCATAAACCACCAAGGGAACATTATTGAGAATCTGCTGTAGGCTTTCTTTTTTAGCCACCTCCATTTGCCATAGTTGGTTGCGACGCTGCAATTCTTCATTACCCGCAATCAACTGGGACACTAAATCTGCTTTTTCTCGCTCAAGCTGTTTGAGAGCGATCGCCCGATCGATCGCCAGCTTAAATTTTTCTGGAGTCAGTTGATTTTTGACAATATAGTCTGCTGCTCCCATCTTAATAAACTGCACCGCCGTATTTTCATCCCCTTGTCCCGTCAAAACAATTACGGGAGGGAGAGGTTCGGAGTTTTGCTGTTGCCATAGAGCCAACCATTCCAAGCCATTCATATCGGGCAACATAAAATCTAGGACTATAACATCTACTAGCTCTGGAGCATATGTTGCTAAACCTACTTCTCGTAATTCAGCTTCAATAAAAGCGTATTCATGTTCGAGATCTGACCGTAGATAACGCTGATAAACCTGGCGATCTATCTCATTGTCTTCGAGTAGCATTACCGTTCGGGTTTTTTTTATTGGTGATGTATCTATTGTCTGCTCCGAAATTTCTGCTCGCTCATTCATAGAATACTCAGTGTCAAATTTCCACTTATTGTTACTGCCAAACTAGAGACGGGAATTAAAATTTCACATTTTGTCAAGCGAGGGAGAATTGTCATGGCAGACGAAATCTTCGCTCCGCCTCAAAAAAATTTACGAACTGCTTTATTTACTACTTTATATATTTATAATAATAATTGATAGCAATTGAGGAAAGGAAAGATCCTACTCATTAATTGTGTCCCAAGGCGTAGATGACTATTTATTGGTAACGCTCGGCGATTTATAATCTAAAGTTTGCTCCAGACGCATCGAATCAAAGTCTGAGGAAAGATAGATAGATCTCTATTGCTCATTGCTATAAGATTCATCTAGTATTTATGATGTTCAAATTATGGAAATTTGGCTATGTTCGAGCAGGAGCGATCGCCTTCTAAAAAAGAAAGAATTATGGTGGTGGACGATCAGCTTGATAATCTAGACCTGTTATCTACTATCTTGAATCTTCAGGGATATAAAGTAGAAGTTTTTGACCGTGGCAAGCCTGCTTTGGAAACAGCACAAACAAAACCACCAGATGTTATGCTGCTCGATATTAGTATGCCAGAAATGGATGGTTTTGAGGTTTGTCGAAGAATTAAAAACCACCCACATACCAAAGATACTCCGATAATTTTTGTCAGTTCTTTAAACGAGGTTGGCAATAAAACCAGAGCTTTTAGATGTGGCGGTAGTGATTATATTACTAAACCCTTTCAGCTTGAGGAAGTTATTGTCAGAGTCGAAAACCAACTACAGATTAGTCGTTTAAAAGCAGAACTAGAGGCGAAAAATACTCGTTTAGAACAAGAACTTGCTAGGTGTCAAATAGTAGAAGAAAAGCTCTTACAGCTAAATCAAAAGCTTGGTAAACTAGCCACCATTGATAGTCTTACTCAAATAGCCAACCGTCGAACCTTTGAGGAAGCTTTAATTAGGGAATGGCAAAGAGGACAACGAGAAAAACAAGATTTATCTTTGATAATTTGTGATATCGATCATTTCAAACTTTACAATGATACCTATGGTCATCAAGCAGGAGATGTTTGCTTAAGAAAAGTAGCGCAAGCAATTTTAAACACGGTGATGCGTCCCGCAGATTTAGTCGCCCGCTATGGTGGCGAAGAGTTCGTGGTGATTCTACCTCAAACTCCAGCAAATAATGCTTTAAAGGTAGCAGAAAAAATTCGTCTACAAATCGAGCAGCTGTCCCTTCCTCACCCTCAGTCTTCTGTTAGCGATCGCGTATCTATTAGTTTGGGAGTTACTTCTGTTGTGCCTCAGCCGAAATATACCAGAAAACAACTATTATTTACTGCGGACAAAGCACTTTATCAAGCTAAAAAACAAGGTCGCAATCGTGCTGTTCTAGAAACTCTTGAATCCTAACTTAGATCTGCTGGCACAATTAATTTTTAACTTAAAGGCAATCAAAACATTCAATTATTTCTAGTTTTAAATTAGACCTCACGCAAAGACGCAAAGGCGCAAAGAAATAAAATTTTATTTAGTGCATTATTATAGAGATTTAGTATAAGTAAGCTTTTTTTAGCAAAGTGTAGATTTTTTCGACCGACAAAGTCAAATAACTATGTTTCAATAACTTTAAATGTAAAAAATAACAGTATAAAAAGATGGTTTTTGGCACAATATTAACAGGCGACCAACAAGTTCCTGCCGATAGCGGTTCGTCAGCTTCAGGAACAATTGCTTTGGGCTTTGACGAAACTGGAGCTTTGACCTACGATCTGACTGTTGTTGGTTTAGATTTTGGAGCATATATCGGCGAGGGAGTTCCCCAAACGGAGGATACGGCTGATGATGTTACGGGAATCAATTTTGGTAATGCTCCGATTGGAGAAGTAGGGGATCTGGCTTTTGGTGTGGTTGGTGTTGACGGGAATGGGGATGATGACCTAATCTTTACGGCCAATCCCGATGGTTCGACGACTATTTCAGGCATCTGGGAAGAATCAGATTTAGCTAATATTCCCTTGAGTACTTTTGTTCCTGGATTGAACAGTGCAGCAGCAACGACAAGTGAAACTGGCTCGCCCCAGATATCCGACCTTTACGTTAGTATTGGTACCGTTGGCAATCCTGAAGGAGAGATTCGCGGACAAATAGCCTCGATCTCGCCAGAAATATCTGAGTCAATCTCAGCAATCGATCCAGTTACTCTCAATGGGCTGATTAATCAAGGGGCTACAGTGATTTAAAGACTTTTTTAAAGACTTGGCTTGAATTTTATAAAACCCAATTGAGTCTCGTCGATCTGCCCAGCAGCATCCAGCTCTACTCAGATAGATGAGAAATCTGCCAAATCTACGGCAAAAAATGGATTGTCTGGAAAATCGATCTCAGAATTTAGCTCGATAATGTCTGATAGGCTAAGTTGTGATAACCATTCTAAAGTCGTCATGTCACTGCTTGGCTCTGGGGCATCCCACACAACAAAGTCTGAATCGTTTTGATACCAAAAGCGATCGCCATCACGCAACCGCTCGAACTGCTCTTCTAAAATAGCTTCGTTTAATTCACCAATACTTGCACCAGCTAGCTGTCCCTCAGCCAGCATACCGATCAAAGGATCGATTTGCTCGACATCACTATAAACTGTCGCCAGATTTTCTGCCACGATGGGATCGTTAGTAATTTCCTCAAAGCTAGACGCTCTGTCTAGCCCATAAGCTTCTCTAATATCGTTGTAGCTTGGCAGACCATGATCTCGACCACGCTGAATATCTAAGGCAGCTAGGTCGGTACCGTTGGCAACTGGACTATTGCCACCAGAGTCGGTAAACAATATGTTGCGTAGACTATCTACTATTTTCAGGTCGGTTGCCTCTTGCACCTCGGCAACTAAGCCAAGCAAGATTGGCTCGATTCCTCCTACACTGGTCAGAACGCTAGGATCGAAGGAAGATTGAGCTAAGTTGAATTCACCAGCCCCAACTGGACTTCCATCCTGTGCTAAAAGTGGAATGGTTTCACCACTTTGACTATGTCCCAGTCTAAAGCCCAAAGTTGCAAATTCATTTTTTATCGAGGCATCTACATTGGAGTTGTAACCAGTATAAGGGTCGAGGGTTACACCCAATGCGGGGAGAAACTCATTATAGGTAATTGACTGAAGCTGTGCCGAAACAATTTTGCGAGTTCGTTGATAGATCTCCTCGTCACGTTCGATTGGATTGGTAGGTAAATCCGTGTGGGACGTATCAATTAGCTGTGCTATGCGGTTGTGTTCACGAACAAACAAGGTCTGAAAAGATGTTAGTGCTGGATTTTCGTTGGCGCGAGTATCTCCAGCTACAAAAAGCTCGGAACTTGTCCGAATGCTATCCATCTCTGGGGCATTAGGGTCAGTTCCCAAGATTGGCAGTAAGTCTCCTGATTCATGGGAACTGACTTTGAGTTGTCCACCCTCAAAACTACGCAACCAATTAGCACGTTGAGGATCGCTACCATAGATCACGCTGCCGTCTAGCCAGCTAGTCACACCGTTGGTATGCTGGCGTGGATTGTTAGAATTGTTGCCAGTACTAGGATCGAAAACCGACCTGGTGACAGGAATAACCGAGCCTGGTTGATAAACGGGATCGCCTTCAGGTATAGGAATACTGATATTCTCAACCGCTTGATTAAAATCAATTTCTGTTTGGCGCAAGGTAGAAACAAGGTCGTGAGTGATAAATTGTCCCCATGTCCAGACGTAGCTACTAAGATTTCTCTCGTCTAATATAGACTCTGTCTGATTTGACAGCATATTACTGATCAGACGAGGATTGGGAAAATCTGGATGCGCTGGTGCTGCAACTCCGTCCGCATAAGCAGGCGTTGCTTGGCGACTTAAGTTTTCCCCAGCTTTACCAAAATTAAAATTTCTAAGATTATTTTGGCTACCGTCGTAGGAACGGTATCTATATTCTGGAAGAAATTTCATAATTATCACTAAAATGGTTGTTCGTTTTGACTCAGTGCAGGGAGCAAGTTTTGCCCAAACGACAATTTTTTTTAAATGTCGATTCGTTTTCAATTGTCTTAACGAGCTACATTGAGACAATCTCTAAAACAGTAGGGTGTAAAATTAAACCTCGCTTCCCTGGGTATTTCAGGTCAGGTAGTTCGCTTATTTAATAGAATCTAAAAACCCAAAATGTAAGTCTTTATCTATAGATATTGGGGTGGTTTGCAACCATTTATGCGTCGTAGCGATATTTTTTGATCGAGACAAAGCTATTTTTAGTAGTTTTTAGCTTGCTAGACGAACAACAATAAGCAAAATTATCTAATACAAATTTAGTGTTTCACTATATCTCGTAAAGTGATAAATTAATTAAAATATTTTAAAACGTGGCTCATTTAGATTTTTTCGTCTTTTGAAACCAAAATTATAATATTATGTATATTTTTTCTACAGAGTAAGTCTAAATTGCAAATTTTTGTCTATAAATTCTACAAACTTTTGGATAAAAAAATTGTTTTAGTACTGTTTACTGGTAAAGCCAGAGCCTGTTTGCCAAGCAAATCTTAAAATATAGTCTTTTGCACAACTAATTAGTACATAGCGCAATTCAACTTGTAGAAAAGCCGATCCATCCATCTGCGTTCATCTGTGTTTATCTGCGCGACGCGGAGCTAGTCCTTTAGGGGACGCTACTTTGATTGTCTTAGATGGAAATGCAAACAACTATGTATGCAGCAGAAAATAAGACAGCTTGCCTAAACAAATTTTCAGAGGAAGCCTGCCTATTTGAGAATTTGTAATTAAGAAATCAATGATGTTTGGTATTCTTCCTGATCTTGATTCTGGTCGCTTGGGGGCAATACCGATCTGCCCCAGATTAAAATAAAGGTATAATTCGTTGTCCGAGATGACAAGCCAGCAAAAATAATGCTCCGTAGCTTAGATAAATCAATAGTTTTGAATCTGATTTCAACTCTGTAGCGATCGCAGCTTGGACAAGGAACAAATTGAGGGCGAACAACCCTCCCAGATATACCCAATAAGTATTGATATCCCAAAAATTTAGCTCTTCTTTTTGAGTCATGAGCAATCCATGAATCAAACCTAAGCTGATAGTACTCATCAAACCCAAACGAGCTACGCGCCAAATAAACCGACGATCGAAAGGCAGTTTCAACAATTTGCTCAAGGTGGTAGACAAAGCAAATAGAGAGGCAATCGCTGCTAAAATGCCCAAAGTATTAGCGAGAAAATCGAGATTATTCATGATTGTTTATAAAGTAGTCTCGGATTTTTATCAAATTTGGATCTTAAAATTAGTTAAAAAATATAGCTTAATTTTCCTGCGAGAAATATTGTTGCCCTGCCAATAATTGGCAATGCGATCGCGAATACTCAGCTGTTGTTAGCTAAAGCTACTTCTTCATTACGCATCCGTTTGGCGATTAATACAGCATTAGCAATACTAAAAAAAATTGCTGTCAAATAAGCTGTGTGAATTAGGGGCAAACCAGCAATTTCCAGCATGACACCCAGCCAGTTGGGGTGTTGTAAATAACGGTAGATGCCGTTGTTCACTAGGGGAACGTGAGGAATCGTCATAATTGGTAAAGTCCAGCGATATCCCAAAGCCTGCATCGATAGGTATCGTAAAACTTGACCCGCTACTGTGGCTAATAATCCGATCGCAGCCCACAAGGGGATAAAGGGGCGATCGAACCACCAAACCTCAAGTAGCATTGCCAGCCACCAGCTTACTTGCAGCACTTTAACCAAACCGAGAAGATTTTCGTTGTGCTTTCGTCCACCTTTGGCTAAGATATATGCTTCGTTACGCCGACTGAGGCGAAGTTCCCACAGTCGCTGGAAAATGACCGCAGCAACGATACCGCAAAAAAAGATTTGAGTCAACATGGTTAAAAAATCTGAGTTTGTGTCTATGGTGTGTAGATCAGCAACAGACGAGAGAAAAATAGACGTTTGACTTGCCAATGGTCGTTGGCGATCGTCAACAATTCCGAGCGAGTATAGCCACGCCTGATCGAACGGCAACCATCTACCCAAATAAAAGATTGGGGAAAGAATGGCTCTAACACCAAACCAAGTGCAGCATAGTAATAATACAGCAGGGCAGACCGCTCAATATCGTTAAAAAGCACCATCTTTGTTGCCAGATGTTCGGACTCGATTAAAATATCTTTTAATTCATTGCTATTAAGATGATGTAGGAAATGGTTTGAGATTACAAAATCAAAAGAGCGATTTTGGGCGACCAGCTGGCTTGTAGAAACATTGAGAAATTCGACATGATGGGGATTGCTCTGGCTATTGGTAAAATTAATTGCCCTAATGTCGGTATCGATCGCAGTGATTTTTAACGACAGATTGTCTTGAGCTACCCATTCGGCGATCGCCAGAGCAATATCGCCTCCGCCACAGCCAACGTCGAGTAAAGTCAATGTCCGTTCTTCAATTTGTAGCCAGGGTCGAATATAAACTTCATAGATACTTTGCCAGCGTGAAGATATGAGATTGAGAGTTTTAAACTGGATATAAGTATTATAGAGAGTCGTGCGATCGCAGTCGGGATCGTCGGCTAGTTCTCGCAAATAAGTCGCTCTTTCCTTGAGACAATAAGGCATGACGGCATTAAAGAATAGTTCGTTTGTACAGTTGAGTCGAATCGATTTGAATGGCAATCAAACCAGTACAGCTACGTTTGGAGAGGAAGCAGGAACTAGAAAGCAGAAAGTTAGATACCGTACCAATACCGAAATATTTTTCCGCCCCCTGCCCTCTTAAATTTCCCGTAGCTCCACACCCTACATCCAGCCTTTGTATAATTTCGATTAGCCACCAGGTATGGAGTCATGATTGAAAAGTACTTACCACTGGAGTAAAATTGCCTCTTGACAGAACCCAGGACCCATAGCAATCAATAGACCGTAAGAACCTGAAGGAGGCTGTTCTCCCGATAGAACCTGGTCTAAGATATAGAGGACTGTGGGAGAAGAAATATTACCGATTTTTGCTAGGGCATCGCGACTGGGCTGGAGCGCCGTATCGGGAAGAGCAAACTCGTCTTCGACCGCCTGGATAATTTTTGGTCCCCCTGGATGAACGATCCAGCGAGCGATCTTATCGGTGGAGATGTTGTGTTTCTCTAGCAGGGGATCGAGTGCCTGCCGTAGTCCGACTTTTACATGGTCGGATACTTCTGGTCTGAGGATATTTCGCGTACCCGTATCGACTAAATCCATCCCCATCAACTGGACGGTATTGGGGAGCATAATCGAGCAACTATCAATAACTCGCGGTTGTCCTGGCTGGGCTAGGGGGTGATCGTCTCCGACCATCAACGCTGCACCCGAACCATCGCCAAATAAAGCAGCAGTAACGATCCCCATAATGATATTGGTATATTGTGAGGGATCTTCAGGCAGTTGCTTGATTAGGGTGTACAAATCTCGTTGCAGTGAACCTTGCCATAGACAGGAAGAAAGCTCGATCGCAAACAAAACTGACGCTTCGGTCGGTCGGCACTCAAGATATTCTGCTGCTCTTGCCAAACCAAAAGCTCCCCCCATACAGCCTACGCCACACAAAGGCATTCTGTTGATATTGTTGGCAAAGGGAATTTGATTCATCAGCCGAACATCGAGGGAGGGGACGGCAGGAGTTAGGGTGACCGAGGTTAATTGTGAGATTTGCTGGGGTTCTAATTCTGCTCGCTCTAACAATTTGCCGATAGTTCCCTTGAGCAGATCGACGCTGGTTTCGATGGCTGCATTGGCGATCGTACCAAATCCTGGTGGATCATAAAAGGAGTCTAGGGGAAAGGCAAAGTAGCGTCCGTCAATCGCGACGTTGGTGAAAAAACGCTCGATAATCTGGAGATCGAATTCCAGTTCCATTGCCAGGAAATACTTTTGCAGTGCCGTGGCAAGTACCTGCTGGGGGTAATATTGGGTGGGAAATCCAGTGGATGTAGCAACAATATAAGTCATGATGATTTGTCGATTATTTAGTTAAGAATTAAAAGTTTTTGCAATTGCTGTGCTAACTCTGGCAATAGTTCGCGGTTGCTGGTGTGCAAAAAGAAATGATCGCCAGTAAACATTTGCAGGTTAAACTCAGCCTTGGTTTGCTCGCGCCAAACATTGAGTTCTTCGATGCTGACTTTGTTATCGGCTAAGCCACCAAAAGCCGTAATCGGAAAGTCAAAAGGTTGTTCATTGAGATAAAAGTAGGTTTCTAATAGCTCAAAATCAGCCCGTAAAGTTGGCAGAAATAGCTGCATCAGCTTCGGACCTGCTAGAATTTCTTCGGGAATTCCCTTAAGATTTTTCAGCTTTTCTAAGAACTTAACCTCTGGCAGGCGGTGAAGAGGCGGAGCGAGATCTGGGACTTGGGGAGCGCGACAGGCAGAAACCAACAGGTGAGAAGGCTGCTGCCAATTCCGTCGTCGCAGTTCTCGTGCCAATTCAAAACATAACATTGCTCCCATACTATGTCCGAAAAAAGCATAGGGCTGATCTAAATAGGGACGAAGCATCGGAGCAAGGGTTTGAACTACCGACTTCATTCTGGTTAGAGGAACTTCTTGACGGCGATTTTCCCTACCTGGTAACTGAATCGGACAAACCTCTATTTCTGGGGCTAGATGCTTGGTCCAGGAACGAAAACAGGAAATTCCCGCTCCAGCATAGGGAAAGCAGAACAGACGAATGCTAGCCTGAGGATTGGGTTGGGGACGAGCGATCCAAAGAGCAGGATCGGAATTATTTGTCTGATTGGCGTTAGTAACGTGCTGTGGACTAGCAGGATAGTGAACAGAGGACGATGGTTTGCCTTCTGGCTGCTGAAGTAGAACTACAATATGTTCGACAAACTGTTTGATACTTAGTTCGGCAAGAAATTCGACTGGTACTTTAATCCCCAGATTGTCTTCCAGCTGTCTTCTCAACTCAGTTGCCATCAAAGAGTCTAATCCCAGATCAAAAAGACGTTGTTGCCAATCCAGTTGGGATGCCTGAAGTCCCATTACTCGGTTTAAGAGTTGCTCGAAATAATCTTTTAAGAGCTTTTGCTGTTGTTCGGGGTTGGCTTGTAAGATTTCAGCGCGTTTTTTCTCAGGGTCTATTAAAGATTGTTTGGGAGCTTTAGCAGATTGAGATGATTCGGTAGTGGGGTTTGGTTGTCGGTGATGGCGATCGCTTCCCAGCCAATAACGCTGACGCTGAAAAGGGTAAGTTGGTAAAGTCACGACTTGACGAGAATAATCCCGCTCAAAGCCAGACCAGTCAACGGAGACACCGCTAGCGTGTAGCTGCGCCAAACTGGTCAAAAGCTGCTGCCAATCGGCACGTTTGGGGCGCAAACTGGGCAGCCACTGTAGATCGTTACTGCTTTGATCATCTGCCAAACATTGACGACCCATCGAAAGCAGGGTGGGCTTGGCTCCAATTTCCACCAATGCTCGATAGCCTTTACTTGCTAGAGTTTGGATACTAGTAGCAAAGTTGACGGGCTGGAGCAGATGGCGACACCAATACTGGGGGGTGGTAATTTCTGCGGTGGCTTTAGCTCCAGTTAAGTTAGAAATCAGCTCGATCTTGGGAGTCGAATAGCTAACTTCAGCAGCCACAGCTGCAAACTCTTCTAGCATTGGTCTCATCAGAGGTGAATGAAAAGCATGAGATACCTGTAGCCGAGTAGTTTTGATCCCACGGGCGGTCAAATTGCTAACAATCCCCGCTAGCCAATCGGCATCGCCAGAGATCACGTTATGAGAACCGTTGATCGCTGCGATCGCTACTTCTTCGGAGTAAGGCTGGATTGCCTCAGTTACGGTATCGAGATCTGCCATTACTGCATACATCGCCCCATCTTCTGGGAGCATTTGCATCAAACGTCCCCTAGTAGCCACCAGCTTCAGCGCAGATTCAAGACTAAATACTCCAGCAATCGTCGCAGCGACATATTCACCCAGACTATGACCCATCACTGCCGTAGGACGAACGCCCCAGGACATCCAGAGCTGAGCCAGGGCGTATTCGAGAGCAAACAAAGCTGGCTGGGTATAAGCGGTTTGGTGTATTGGTGAGTAGTCGTGGGAAGATGTGGGATAGAGAATTTCTAATAAGGGTGGATAAACCAGGGGGCGCAAAATAGCGTCACAGCGGTCGATAATCTCGCGGAAATAGGGAGAGGTTTGATAGAGTTGCCGTCCCATACCGAGGTATTGCGAACCCTGTCCCGTAAACAGAAAGGCAATCTTAGGTGGGG
Source organism: Pleurocapsales cyanobacterium LEGE 10410 (assembly GCA_015207195.1). GTDB lineage: Bacteria > Cyanobacteriota > Cyanobacteriia > Cyanobacteriales > Xenococcaceae > Waterburya. Next base: position 27,668 of record JADEXJ010000045.1, on the reverse strand, counting down.
TGGTACTCTGTACTCGTCCTGCAATCACCCCAGGAGATGTCTGTCCTGCGATGTAGTTAGCCAGTTTGTCAATGGCTTCGGTTGGAGTAGCTGCGATGATGCTCAATCTGTGGTCGAACTGCGATCGCCCGCGATGGCTAGTAAAACAAACATCTGCCAGATTTAAATTTGGATGAGCCTGAAGATAATCTTGATATCGTTGGGCTAACTGTTCTAGAGCAGTTGCAGTTTTGGCAGATAGGGTCAGGAGGTGAACGGGTCGTTCTACTTCGTTGGGAACCGCCTCGGAGCGGGGTGCTTCTTCAATTACCAGATGAGCATTAGTACCGCTAAAGCCAAAGGAGCTAACTCCCGCCATACGGGTCTCGGTTGTAGACCAGGCTGTTGGTTTGGTCGGCACGGTCAAAGGTAGCCGTTCCCAGTCGATATGGGGACTGGGTTGATTAAAGTGTAGATGGGGCGGAATTGTTTGATGCTGTAGGGTGAGTACTACCTTGATTAATCCCGCTATTCCCGCTGCTCCTTCGGAATGTCCAATATTGGTTTTGACCGAGCCAATCGCCAAGGGGTCTTCGGGGGAATGATTTTGGGCAAACACTCCTGCTAAAGCCCCGACTTCAATCGGATCCCCTAAAGCCGTACCAGTGCCGTGAGCTTCGATATAGCCGATCTGCTCTGGCTTGACCCTGGCATTTTCCAGAGCCTGACGAATTACTGCCTGTTGTGCAGGACCGTTGGGAACGGTTAAACCACTACTACGACCATCGTGATCGATCGCCGAGCCACGAATTTGAGCGAGGATGCGATCGCCGTCTTTTAGGGCATCGGACAGGCGTTTGAGTGCGATTACCCCACAACCCTCAGCGCGAATGTAGCCATCGGCGGTGGCATCAAAAGTCTTACAGCGTCCATCGCGAGATAGCATTCGAGCCTTAGAAAAATTGATCGACACTTCTGGGGCAAGGATCAGATTTACGCCACCAGCTAGAGCCAAGTTACACTCTCGGTTACGGAGACTGGTGACCGCCAGGTGAACCGCTACCAACGATGAGGAGCAGGCTGTATCTACCGCTAAACTCGGTCCGTTCAAACCCAAGAGGTAGGATAAACGTCCCGCTGCCACACTATGAGAGTTGCCAGTCCCTACGTAGGCATCGATCTCTGTGGGGTCTTGAGCGAGCAAACGTTGGGAATAATCGTTGCTACAGATGCCGACAAACACCCCTGTAGAGCTTCCCCTTAGGCGATCGCCTGCCACACCTGCATGTTCTAAAGCTTCCCAGCTGACTTCGAGCAACATCCGTTGTTGGGGGTCGAGACTGACAGCTTCTTTGGGTGAAATATTAAAAAACTGCGGGTCAAATTCGTCTGGGTGTTCGACAAAGCCACCATAGCGGGTGTATATTTTGCCTGGAGTATCGGGATCGGGGTCGTAATAAGTATCCATGTCCCAGCGATCTGTGGGAACTTCGCCAATCGCATCAACACCATTTTCCAATAGCTGCCAAAAACTTTCTGGGTCGTTAGCTGCTCCAGGAAATCGACAGCCCAAACCGACAATAGCAATCGGTTCGGTTTTGGCATTTTCTAAGTTATTGAGCTTGGCTCGCATTTGTTTTAACTCCAGCAAAGCCTGTTTCATCAAAGCTGGATAATCTATACCTGGGTCGCTCATCAAACTTGTTCCTCCTGAATAGCGGTTAATTCTCGGGCAAGTAGGTCGGCAATTTCTGCTTGGGATAGTTCTTCTAGATCGCTGGCTGGTGTTGGGTCGGCTACAGTAGGTGTTTCCTCATTTAGGTTGTCAGCAGGAGCGATCGAGAGCAGTTGGGCGATGTAGTCTACCAGTGCTTCTACCGTGGGATAGTCAAATGCCAGAGTTGAAGGAATCGAGCAACCTAAATTATCTTGGAGGTGATTTCTTAACTCCACAGCCATCAAGGAATCCATGCCCAATTCGGCAAAACCCAGCTGGAGATCGATCTGTTCGGGGGAATTTAAGCCCAGGACTTTAGCTAACTGCGAGCGAATGTATTCTCTCAACAGCAGCCAACGTTCGGCAAGGGGAACTGCCTCTAGTTGCTGGAGAAATTCGGGTTCTGGTGTTGAATCCAACTCCCTTGCTCCGTAAAAATTTTCCAAAAAAGGCGATCTGGCTTCAGCGGGTAATTGCTCCAGGAATTTTGACCAGTCAATAGACATTACCCCCACTCGCGGTAAATCTTTGGTCAACAGCTGTCCCAGAAGCTGCAAACCACGGTCGGGAACGATGGGTTTAATTCCTTGAGTCGCCCAACCAGAGCGATCGCTTTGGGTGTTTGCTGCCATTCCGATATCTGCCCAAGGTCCCCAATTGATGCTCAAACCAGCTAATCCCCTAGCTTGACGGTAATGGCTGAGGGCATCGAGAAAGGCGTTAGCAGCTCCATAATTACCCTGACCAGGAGAACCCATCAAAGAGGCAATCGAAGAGAAGCAAACAAAAAAGTCGAGGGGTAACTCTTGAGTTGCGGTATGGAGATTCCAAGCCCCCGCTACTTTGGGAGCCATGACTTTAGTAAACTGCTGCCAGTTTAGCTGCTGCAACACTCCATCATCGAGTACCCCCGCAGCATGAATAATTCCTTTGAGGGAGGAATTCCAAGCCAGAGAGCGCTCGATCAATTTAGCTACATCTGCGGTTTGGGCAACATCCGCCTTGACGGTGAGAATTTTTGCTCCAGACTGCTCTAATTCTTTGAGGGTTTTTTGGGCAGGGGTCGAAGGATCGCGCCGTCCAGTAAGTACTAGATGTCTGGCTCCCTGTTCTACCAGCCAGCGAGCTACTTTTAATCCTAAAGCCCCCAACCCCCCCGTAATTAGATAGCTACTTTGGGGTTGTATTGATAACTCCCGCTCGGTAGCAGCAGGCAGGGAAACGACGACCTTACCAATATGTTTGGCTCCTGCCATATAGCGGAAGGCATTTACCACCTGAGCAATCGGAAATATTTTGTGGGGTAGAGGCTGCAATATTCCCTGACGGAACTGCTGCATCAGTTCTCTAAGCATTTGGGCGATTAGACCAGGATTCTGTTCTGCCACCTCCAATAAGTCGAAGGGGAAGTAGGAAATATCCGCTCTTTTGGCTGCCACTTGGCTTGCCGACCATACGCCAATTTTACCGATTTCGACAAATCGCCCACCCTCGCCTAGAGTATCGATGCTTTTAGGGATAAATTCTCCGTTCAAACTGTTGAGTACGATGTCTACCCCCTGTCCTTGAGTCGTGTTCTTGACTTCCTGGGCAAAATCCAAGGTACGGGAGTTCATTACGTGTTCTACGCCCATAGACCTCAGCCAGTCCCATTTGCCCGTGCTGGCTGTAGCAAACACTTCCGCTCCTGCCTGCTGTGCCAATTGAACTGCTGCCTGTCCCACACCCCCCGCAGCAGAATGAATCAATACGCGATCGCCAGACTTGATTTGCGCCCGATACTGTAGTCCATAGTAGGCAGTTAGAAAGGTAGTAGAGATCGTCGCAGCAGCTTCAAAGCTTAAATCCTGGGGTTTGGCAATCACAAAGTCGGCTCTAACAGTGACAAAGCTACTTAGGCTGCCGATCGCCAGAGCTGCAATTATTTCATCCCCAACTTTGAGGTGGCTGACCCCCTCGCCGATGGCGGTAACTACTCCCGCACATTCTCCGCCAAAAGGGATCTCGGTGGCAGAATCTATGCCCAATTCGGCAGCGTATTCTTCGAGCATTCCCAAGGCATTGAGTACGTCCCTAAAGTTTAGTCCCGCAGCACGAACCTGAATTTCTACTTCTCCTGATTTGGGCTGACGGCGTTTGAGGGGCTGAAAGGTCAAGTTGTCCAAAATTCCCGATCGCGTAGTCTTGACTTGGAAAGCTTCGGGCTGCTGTCCGTTTTCTAAAACTCCCTCTGGCTGACATTTGGCTAATCGGGCAACATGACGCATCCCCCGACGGTAAGCAATTTGCTGTTCCGCTTCGGGGAAATATAGCTCTTCAAATAAGCTAGAATCATTCCTTGGTTCATTAGGATCTAAGTCGAGACAGGTGCAGTGGAAGTCGGGATGTTCTAAGGCAATTGTCTGACCCAACCCCCAGAGGGGAGCCTGTTGGAGCTGAAGCTGTTCCCCTGGGGCGATCGCCTGGGAGCCAGCAGTTACCAGCCAGAGACGAGGCAACTGGGTTAATTTAGCTTGGGCGATCGCCTGTACCAAATGCAAGACACTGCCACAGCCAGCTATTTGCGCCTCCTGTAGGGCTTCGAGGGAGAGTTCGGACGATTTGTCGCTCAAACTCCAAAGGTGAACTATTCCTTTAATCGGTGAGGTTTCTTGCAGCAGTAGTTTAAAATCTGCTGCTTGGAGGGGATTTATTTGATATTTATTATCAGCTTTTTGATATTGATTACCAGGATTAACTATAATACAGCGATCGCCCTCGGCTTCAAATCGTTGGCAGAGTGCTGTCCCAATTTCTGAATCATCGACCAATAATAGCCAGCTACCTGATTCTGTTGGTACTGCTGACGAAGAACGAGCTTGTGGTTGCCAAGCAACTTTGTAGAGCAAGTCCTCGGAATCTTCCTTCGCCTGGGGCTGAAGCACTCGCTGTAGGGCATTTTTACTCACCCGCCTTAAAAATAAGCCTTCGACATGAGCCACAATTCCCGTTTCATCCAGCAGGCACAAATCGGCACTGAGACTTTTATTGTTTTTACCTGGTTGGAGCTGTACTTGACTCCAAAGACGAGAACTAGGACGACGGTAAAGCTTCAGGCGATTGACTTTCATCGGTAGGTAAGCGTCGGGGGACTCCTCGTCTGGGAAAACAGCACCTAGTACCTGAAAGCTGGCATCGAGGAGGACGGGGTGTAGCTGATATTTTTCCGATTCTGATGCCAAATTTGCGGGCAGCTGAATTTGACCGAGGGCAGTATCACTCGGCTGCTGCCACAACTGAGTAATTGCTTGAAAACTAGAACCATACTCCATGCCCCGCGATTGGAACTGTTGATAGTATTTTTTTATTGATACTGGTTCGATATATTCAGCCTGAATCGTAGCTAGATCGGCTTGAGGAGTGTCGCCATCCTCCCCAACTGAAACTTTTCCCGAAGCATGAGCGATCCAGGATTCAGGGTTTGCTGATTCGGGATCGAGGCTAAAGACTTGAAAAGAATAGGCTGTCTCTTCTGGGGACAAAATCAACTGGACAGTTTGATCCCGCCCTTCTGCCAGAGGTAGAGCCTGTTGAATGACCACCTCTTCTAAAACCAAATTATCGGTTTGAAACACCGTTTTCCCCGCTGCTAGAGCCATTTCTAAGTAGGCTGTGGCGGGAACGATCGCCGTCTGATAGATCTGATGATCTTGGAGAAAACCAGGGGTATCTCGACTGATTTGGGTCACAAACTGAATTTCTTTGAGTGCCGAAGGCAGCCGTTGACCGAGGAGAGGATGAACTTGATCTGGGGTCTGGTTGCTGGGCGATCGCCACGAGCTAGAGGTAGTTTCGGAATGGTCGCAATCAACGGTTTTAAACCAGTAAGGTTGACGCTGGAAAGGATAAGTCGGCAAGGAGATGCGTCTGCGGGGATAGTCGCGATCAAAACCAGCCCAGTCCACGGGGACTCCTTCAGTGTAGAGCTGCGCCAAACTGGTTAACAGCTGCTGCCAATCGGAGCGTTGGGGACGTAGACTGGGTAACCAGTGTAGAGGTTTAGCGCGATCGCTACCCAGACAACGACGACCCAGAGACAGCAAGGTTGGCTTCGCCCCAATCTCGACAAAGATGCGATATTTCTGACGGGCTAAAGTTGCCATACTAGCCGTAAAATTAACGGGCTGGAGAATATGACGACACCAGTATTCGGGAGTAGCAATTTCTGCGGTAGCTTCTGCTCCAGTTAAGTTAGAAATCAGCTTGATTTTAGGCAGGGAATAGGTGATCTCACGAGTCAGGTTCTCAAATTCTGCCAGCATCGGCTGCATTGAGGGAGAATGAAAAGCATGGGACACCTGTAGCTGTTGGCTTTTGAACCCACGGGTAGTTAGCTCGGCGATAATCGTCGCCACCGCATCTCGCTTGCCAGAAATCACGATATTTTGTGGACCGTTCACCGCAGCGATCGCCACTGAATCAGAATAAGGTTGGATCGCCTCAGTCACGGTATCGAGTTCCGCTATCACCGCATACATCGCCCCGTCAGCGGGGAGAGCCTGCATCATCCGCGCCCTGGCAGTCACTAGCTTGAGAGCAGATTCGAGACTAAACACCCCAGCAATCGTCGCAGCAACGTATTCTCCTAAACTATGACCCATCACCGCCGTGGGATAAACTCCCCAGGACATCCAGAGTCGAGCCAGGGCGTATTCGAGGGCAAACAGGACGGGTTGGGTATAGGCAGTTTGCTCTAATGGGGAATCATCCCCAGCATTAGGATAGAGAACTTCGAGCAACGGTCGCTCTAGTTCCGAACTCAGGAGTGCCTGACAGCAATCGAGGGTCTGTCGGAAGCAAGGGGCGGTTTGATATAGCTGTCTTGCCATCCCGACGTATTGCGAACCCTGTCCCGTAAACAAAAAAGCAACCTTGGGTGGTTTGCGTCGGCGAACCTGTCCCGTGACTAGCTGGGGTGCTTCTATTCCCCGACCAAAAGCGGTGAGCTGTTCTTCTAATTGCTCTCTCGATTCGGTGACGACACCAAGACGATAGTTAAAATGTTCTCTACCCGTGTTGGCAGTAAAACAGATGTCCGCTAGTGATGCTTCTGGATGAGTTGATAAGAAATCACGATACCGTTGGCTTAGTTCAACTAAAGCAGTTTCGCTTTTTGCCGAAAGAGTCAAGACCTGGAGCGGACGCTCGATTTCCGAAGTTTTGGGTATGGGCAGGGGGGCTTCTTCTAAGATTACATGGGCATTAGTTCCGCCAAAGCTAAAAGCACTGATTCCAGCGCAGCGGGTAGTATCACTCGACCAAGATTGAAGTTCGGTAGGTATATCTATAGGTACTTCTTGTAAGGAAATATAAGGATTGAGTTGCTTTAAATGTAGGTGGGGCGCAAGCTGTCGATGTTTTAGCTGTAGAACTACCTTAATCAGACCTGCTATTCCCGCAGCCCCTTCCAAATGACCGATATTGGTTTTGACTGAGCCAATGTTACAGGGGCGGTCTGGTTCGCGGTTTTTGCCAAACACGGCTTTGAGAGATTTAATTTCAATCGGATCGCCCAAAGAAGTGCCAGTGCCGTGGGCTTCAATGTAGCTAATTTGCTGAGGGTCTAACTCGGCGTTTGCCAAAGCCTGGCGGATTACCGACTGCTGGGATGGACCATTGGGGGCTGTGATACCGTTGCTCGTGCCGTCTTGATTGACTGCTGACCCCCGAATAATTGCCTGAATATGATCCCGATCCCTGAGGGCATCTGAGAGACGTTTGAGGACGATTACTCCACACCCCTCACCCCGAACATAGCCATCAGCAGCAGCGTCGAAGGTTTTACAGCGACCATCGGCAGCCATCATTCGCGCCTGGGAGAAAGTAATCGTTGGCTCTGGGGAAAGCATTAAGTTTACTCCTCCCACCAAACAAAGATTTGATTCTTGGCGTTGCAAACTCTGGCTCGCTAGGTGTATGGCTACCAGAGACGAAGAACAAGCAGTATCAATGGTAATACTCGGTCCGCGCAGATCGAGCAGGTAGGAGAGGCGATTAGAAGCAATGCTCGGACCAGTACCGATCCCACTATAAGGACTAAGGAGATCGTGTTCTTGGTAAAGCATCCGATGATAATCGATGTTGCTCAGACCAACAAATACCCCCGTCTGACTGCCAGCTAAATCGCCCCGCACAATACCAGCGTTTTCTAGAGCTTCCCAGGCTACTTCTAACAGCAGTCGTTGCTGGGGATCCATCTGCTCTGCCTCGCGAGGCGAGATTTCAAAAAAGCTTGGCTCAAACAGGTCTACCTGCTCTAAAAATCCTCCCCACTTAGTACTCATTTTTCCCGTAATGCCTGGCTGCGGATCGTATAAAGCCTCAATGCTCCATCTTTGAGGGGGAACCTCACTGATAGCATCTACGCCATTACGTAATAAATGCCAAAATTCTTCTGGATTCTGAGTGTGGGGAAAACGACAGCCAATGCCGATAATTGCGATGGGTTCCATACCAAACCTACTTATTGAATGTACTGTGAGAAAATCTTTGCTCTGTCATTGCTTGGGGTTGCTGTTAATCAACGGCGAGTCGGGAAAATTGCCTGAAAGTCTTGATGTTGTTGGTTATTGTCCTGTCGATGTTACCCCCCTTAGCCATCAGCTTCATCTGGCGATTAATTGGCCAAAGATAATCGAGGTCGTCAAAAAAGCTGCGAAAAGAATTTAGTAGATGCTGGTGATTTTGCTTTGCTCGATGAAAACCTTCATGTTCCCTACAAAAACATTGTTCTAACCAATGAAGTGCTTCTTTAGAGGACATACCAAACAAGGAAGACTGGAATATTTCATAGATAAAGAGCATTAAAAAGCGATCGTCTTTTAAATAGCGATGGGGAAAGATCCCAGACATTCCGCTAAAGCTGGCTTGCTGCACCATGTAGATCGCTATATTAGCCACAAATTTTTCGTATGCCGTGGGCTGATGAAAATCTTTGTAGACATCTCTAGATAAGACCTTAGACATAGTAGTGTGATAGGCTTCATCTAGGTGGTGGTAATAGGAAACTGCGGTGGGGGCGGGAATAAATTCTCCCTGTTTTGCCAGCTGACGGTAATACTTAACCAGGGGATATTCCATGCCCTTGAGTAAGATATTCCCCATCATGCGAGCTGTATAGTACTGACAAGCCAAAAACGGCGAACCCGCACCCCAATTAAAAGTGAAGAAACCCTGCCAGGAATCGGCAATTCCCCGACCCAAAATGCCTTTGGTGGGTGTGGTGATGACGAACTTTTCTGCTGCTTCTAACTGGTTGAGATAGGGGGAATAATATGCCTGCTTGCTTTTGAGCATATGTTTGGCTAAAAAACGCAGGGCGTAGTATTGAGCCGTGACCCAGGAATTACGCCCCAAATTCGATTTATAGGAATGGGATTTTTGCAGATTTTGTAGTGGTTTTCTACCAATTAGGGACATTGCCGTCATTAATCCCATTTTACGGAAGGCATGAACGTGAGAATATTCCTGCTCGGTTTCTAGCTCTAGCTCTTGGCAAATCGTGTCGTAACCGCCGATTTCCTGAAAAACGCTAGCGGTGATTTGATTGAAAGTAATAGTTTCGGTTTCGGTTTCGGCAGTGTAATTGTATTTGGTAAACCAATGGAGGTGATTGAGGGCGATTTTTTGCGAGGGCGAAGCAGCTTCGTAGACTGGAGTGCCATAAAGCAATGAATGTTCTGGCTGACTCCAATAATAATCACTGTGTTCTTTGTATTTGAAGCTTTTATCTAATGACTCGATGTTTTCGGTGTAGTCTGAATCGACGTTGCTACGATAAGTAATATCGATTATTTTAGAATGTCTCTTGCCTTTTGCTTCTACGGTTGCCGAGTTGGGCTTGAGTGCTGAATTGTTGAGAGTATCTACCATAATATACCTGGTTTGAATAATAGTATCGGTCTAACATTCACTGGGCAGTGAATCTACGGCGAACGTCTGTCTAGTTAAAATTCCTCGACTAGATGTTGGCTTAAAGCCTCAATAGTCGGGTAGTCATAGACCAAAGTTGGGTCGAGTTCTATGTTTAACCAATCTTCTAAGTCGCCAGTCATTCCGATGACCGCCGAAGAATCGAGTCCGTAACGGTCAAAAGGAGTGGCGGTGTCGATGCTATCTGGATCGACTTCTAACAATTGACCTAGATAAGAAACTATCCAAGCCTGAATTTCTACTGCTGTCGGCAGTTCGGATTGCTCATTAGCAATTGAAGATTTCTGAATTTCCATGTTCTCAACTTCCTTGATTCTTGTTGATATAGCTTGAAAAAGATAAAAAGCTCGCTTTGTTGAAACCTAACCAAACAGCAAATAGAAATTCCCTCGATGTACCATGGTCTGAAGGTCGCTCTGCTGTAAACTGCTCTACTGTTTGATTTTCTTTGACTCGATCGCTGTGGGTTTGGGACGCTTGACATTCCACACCAAACCCATTGTTTCTAATGCTCGAATTACCCAGGCTCCAAGATCGATTTGCCACCAATGCAGTCCGACGATCGCCGAATTGGGAAAAGCGTGGTGGTTGTTGTGCCAAGATTGTCCCAGGGTGGGGAGAGCCAGCCAGAGGTTGTTGGTACTGCGATCGCCCGTAACAAAAGGACGACTACCAAAAGCGTGACAGATGGAATTGGTACTCCAAATAAAATGATGCACCAAAAAGATGCGGACGAGTCCGCCCCAGAGCAAGCCTCCCCAAACTCCACTCCAGGTAGCAGTAATCATTCCCCCAATAACGGCAGGTATCAGTAGACCCAAAGCCACCCAAACTAGATGTAGCTGGTTGATTTTGACAATAATCGGGTCGCGCAACAGGTCTTTGGCAAAGAGCATCGAATTGCTAATTTCTCCCTGAAAAATCCAGCCGACGTGAGCGTGCCAGAGTCCTCCCAGGCGATTGCCGATACCGCTAGTTGCTGTTACATATGGTGAATGCACATCTCCAGGCCGATCGGCGTATTGATGGTGACGGCGATGATGGGCTGCCCAATAGACGACACCGCCACCAGCAGCCATCGAACCAAGAATAGCTAAGATAATTCGGATTGTAGTAGTAGTTTGAAAAGCATGGTGGGAAAAGTAGCGATGAAAACCCACTTCGAGTCCCAAGGCGGTTAGAAAGTACATCCCGACTAACAGCCAGATTTCCCACGAACTGATGCCAAACTGCAACAGTAATCCGAGTCCCAATAAAGTTCCGATGGTAGGAACTAAAACAACCAACCAACCCAACCTTTTGTAGGTGTTTTGCAAGTATTTGTTTTCAATGGTGATATTCATCGCAAGCTCATGAGAAAAACTAAGATTTATTTGACTCTTTTGGACTCGATCGCTGCTGTTGAAGGAGCCTTAACATCCCAAACCAAGCCGACAACTGCTAATGCTCGAATTACCCAAGCACTAGGGTCGATTTGCCACCAATTTAGTCCGACAATTGCCGAGTTGGAAAATGCGTGATGGTTATTATGCCAAGATTCACCCATAGTTGGGATGGCAAGCCAAAGGTTATTGGTACTGCGATCGCCCGTAACAAAAGGACGACTGCCATAGACGTGACAGATGGAGTTGATGCCCCAAAAAGCGTGATGTGCCAGAAATACCCGCACAAATCCGCCCCAGAGTAACCCCTGTAAGACTCCGCTCCAAGTTCCGATTAAAATTCCCCCTAAAGCTGCGGGAATAGCAAAACCTAAGAACACCCAGAACAGGTACAGTTGATTGACCTTAACCATAACTGGATCTCGCAGCAGGTCTTTGGTTAGCAGTACGTTGGGGAATTCACTCTTGAAAAACCAGCCGATATGGGCGTGCCACAGTCCACCAAGCCCCTCAAGTTTTTTCCCCTCGGCATTGATATGAGGGGAGTGAGGATCTACAGGGCGATCGCTACCTTGGTGATGACCTCGATGATGACTCACCCAATGAATGACGTGTCCCATTCCCGCCATCGAACCAAAAATAGCTAGGGCAACTCGCATCGCGGTAGTAGTTTGAAAGGCACAGTGGGAAAAATGCCGATGAAAACCTACTTCTAAACCCAGAGTGGTCAAAACATACATCCCGACTAATAGGTATACTGCGATCAGATCTATACCTATGGTAGGAATTAAAGCAACTGTCACCAGTAAGCCCAGAGTAGGTATTAAAACAGCAGCCCAGCCAAAATAGCTTTGTACTCGTTTGAAACGAGCCTGAGCAGTCTGGGTTCGATCCCGTTGCGGGGAATCAGTCTTCAACTCAATTCGCCTTGTTTTATTTGGTCGTAATAGCATCGCTCTCTTGGTGATAATTTTGATTGACTGAGCTTCGATTTCCTCAAGAGCTTAAAATATCTCTATCGGAATTGAAATTATCTTCTGGCTCTAGTGGCTCTGGTATTTGATACTGGAGGATGTAGTTGATAACTTCTAATTCATTGCGTCCCGTTTTGAATAAACGTTTGACAAAATTTAGACAGTAAACTTGATAATCGCTCCAGTGAGTTTGCTTGGGTATGTATTGAAATCTTTCTTTCCAGCTAACAACTAATACATTGATGTATTTATGGAATGTGGCTTCACTGATATCGAGTTTTTTTTTAGCTTCTAGGCGACTATAAAACCGAACTTTTTTGCCGCTTTTTGGGTCGGTAGCCCACATTAATTGTTTCCTCTTTTAACACTGAAAGTTAACTGTAGTAAATATGGGCGTAAATAAACCCACATTAATTAAATTCAAAAAGCACCTATATCTAACCTGCTACCTCGATTGATTGAATAGTCAAAGGATGCGATCGATGGTTACACTGGGGCAACCACGCTACGGGTTAGCTCTTGACTCGGCTGATAGAGCTTAAAAATCATAGTTGAAATTTACGCCATCAGCTCCGCTACTTATTTGAAAGCATCAAGCACTTGTCCGCAGATCTTTGCAGGTTCTATTGGCTATACTCCGTCGTTTTTTCTTAGCAAACCTTGACCCAATAAGTAAAATTTGTTGGCACCACTTCAGCACCAAATAGAAACTTAACTGTATTTTTTTTGGGTGTTTTACTTGAGTTAAAACGACCGAACTCTTTGGCTCACTTTCCTTTCCCTTTCTAATTATATTTAAGCTTGGTTCTTCAATTTTGTCTGTGGAAACAATCTACATTGTTAAATTTTTTGGCTATAGTGAGCTTTTGGCTATAGTTAAGAGCAATTTATCTGCTAATTAAATACGGTCTAAGCTATAGGCAATTTCTACCGCCACGCGTCCTTCAGCATTCGCTGCTTCGGCGGTCAAAAACTTGCAGTCAAAGTTGAATGTCACACCAGACGGGTCAATAATGCTAAAACGATACAGTCGATCCAAGCAATAAATTAACAGGGTATAACCATTGATGGCGATTATATTTTGAATTTTCATGGTGGACTCCTGCTTGAGGATAGTTGTTTAATAGGACATATTTCAAGAGATAATTATTTGACGGTGAATACATTTCACCGCCAGGGCGATCGCTTTGGCTCGTAGGACTTATAAAATTTATTGTTCCTGATTTTCCCGCGAAGGGACTTATACGTGTTTTTACTTAATATCAAAGTAGGATGTTTTCTGGGTTTTAGCCGTGTTTTTGCTCAATACCTGAATTTTTATGGATGTTTTCTGGGTTTTAGCAGTGTTATACTAACCACAGATTAGCGTTCTCAGTAAAATATCAGCTATAGTTTAGCCCAGATTTAGCTGGATTAATTAACCTGTAAATTAATTAATTCCATTGAGATTAATAATTGTTAACCAGAGAACTTTTAGGCTATTTTCTCAATCTATATATTTCAACGTAGAACTAAAACTCCCATAGCCAAATTAAAAAAATTACTTATTGCTAATGAATTATCATCCCTACGACTATTCCCAAATTTATCTTCAGGTTTATTGCACCTTGCTATCTAAATCAGAAGCTGCTGGATTTGCCCGTTCGGTTTCCTCTCCTGAAGAAAGAGAGCGAGCAGAAGCGATCGCCAAGCTTGCAGGGCTGCATACCGATGCAGTTGTTGCATATTTAATGACAAATTTGTCTCGTCAACCACAATCAATCGAAAGTCAAGTTGACTCGGTTACTGAGGTTAGACCATACCCAACACCTCTTTCTACCGACAATCGGGGTTGATATGTCGGGGTTAATTATGTCGTGCGAAAAGTCTACAGGGCGATCGCCACTATTATCCCAGATATAGCACTACGTACTCTGTACGCCTATAATCGTACGTCTCAGCGCGGTTCGAGTAAATATTTTACGTCAACTAACGGGCGTTCTCCAGAAAGCCATTTCTTGGCGATGGTGGCTGCTAATTTTTTGACTCGCCTAGATGGATTGTTTTTTAGGTAAGCTCTCATTGTCTGTGGTTCTAAACATAACTCTTCTGCTGCTTGTTCGTGAGTTAGACCAAAAGCCAGGCGAAAATCTAAAGGATGCAATTCGTCTAATTCGTCGAGTTGATTGATAAGTCTCTCAGTATCAATTTGATAGTCGTTTTTAGTAGTTACGATCATCCTGTACCTCTTTAGATGGTGTAGTTTACAAATTTGAATTATGTTCACTGGGCTGTAGTTTCTTTAATAGAGACTCAGTTTGAGTCCACAGGTGTACGAACTCAGCTTTGCCGTGGGGATTCTCACTCCAGTCAGAAACCACATTCAAGCTGCCCGTCTCGAAACTAGACCGACAAGCATAACGGCGAATTTTACCGCTAGAAGTTTTGGGAATGCTTCCCGTCTTCACCAGCACCGCAGCATAAACTTCTAAACCATGCTCGCTTGCCACTGCCTGACGTAGTTGTCCCACTACTTCTCGATCGTCGAGTCGGCGTAGATAGGAACGCTCTACTTCTTGAACCACTACTAATCGTTCTCGACCAGCGATTTCTATACCAAAAGCTGCACCACAGCCGAGTCTTAGTGCTGGATGGCTGTTTTCTACTGTCCGCTCAATATCCGTGGGGTAGTGGTTTTGTCCCCGAATGATGATTGTGTCTTTAATGCGCCCTGTAATATACAGTTCTCCCTCACTAATAAATCCTAAATCTCCCGTGCGTAAAAATGGTCCAGCATTAGTATCGGCAAGATAGGCCTGAAATGCCTGTTCTGTTTCTTGGGGACGCTGCCAATAGCCACGGGCGACGGATGGTCCAGCAACCCAAATTTCCCCAACTTGGTCTTCAGGACATTCAATTCTGGTTTCTGGATCGACGATAAGTACTGTTTGATCCGCTAGACTTTTTCCGCAGCCAACAACGGTACGGCTATCTTGCTCTCCATTTGCAGCCACGATTTGATTTTGTGCCAGAGAACTGGCTTTTACCGAGTGCAATACTGGAGCAGCGGTTGTCGAACCTCCCGAAACAATCAAGGTGGTTTCTGCCATACCGTAGCAGGGATAAAAAGCTTCTCGACGAAAGCCACAGGGAGCGAAGACAGTAGCAAACTGCTCGATAGTTTCTGCATTGATTGGCTCAGCACCAGTAAATGCTACCTCCCAACTGCTCAAGTCTAAACGAGAAAGCTGTTCCTCCGTTATTTTGCGAGCGCACAGCTCGTAAGCAAAATTTGGTCCGCCACTGGTAGTTGCCCGATAGCGAGAAATTGCTTGAAGCCAACGCCAGGGTTTTTGCAAGAAATCTACGGGAGACATTAAAGTAACTTCAAAACCGCCGTAAAGGGGCTGTAGGATTCCGCCAATCAATCCCATATCGTGGTAGGGAGGCAGCCAGATGACCCCCCTGCTGTCGGGTTGATGACCAAAACATTGATAGATGGCATCAAGATTGTGCCATAAATTATCATGGGCGATCGCTACACCTTTAGGATTTCCTGTAGAGCCAGAAGTATATTGGAGCAATGCTATATTGCGATCGCTGGTTGCTGCCAACGGGGAGCGGACTCGGACGGGGAGAAAATACTGTCTGTTGCCTGCCAGGGGAGAATTGCAAGATCGCGATGATCGTTCAGGCGATTTTGAATTTGGGCGACCAAGGTGCTGGTGCTAAGAACGACCGAGGCTCTTGCGTTGGTAACAATTGATTGAAGTCGCGAGAGGTTTTGATTGCGCCTTGGTGGATAAGCAGGTACGGCGATAATGCCTGCATACCAACAGCCAAATAAAGCAACAATAAATTCTAATCCTGGTGGATAGAGCAGTAATGCCCGACTACCAGGGGGGTCTCGCTGCTGTAGCTGGTTGGCTACCGCTCGCGCTCGGCGATCTAGTTCGCCATAGGTCAATTGACCCGATTCGGTTTCGCCATGACGCAGATAAGTATAGGCGATCTTTTCTGGCTGAGATTGAGCTCTCCAACTCAATAGCTCGATAATTGTCGCTGGTCGGTTTTGGTTTTCCAGCCATTCTCGGCTCGCAGCAGTCATCTTGTACTCCTAAAATTTCAAACTAATTTTTAAACCCCAAAAAACCAATTTTGACGGTAGTTTAGCGAACGTTGACGTTTTCGGACGAGGCTTGTGATAACTCGAACCGCCGATCATCTTTTGAGCGACTGGCGATCGGTTGTTATTGCCTCCGACCTGAAATTAAAAATACTTAATTCTTAGAAAATCATATTCTGACTTACCAACGCCAAAATTTTTCTTTATTTAAAGATTTAAGCTAGAACAAGCAGCTGATCTAAATAATTCTTAAGCTGATCTTCGTTGTCATAAGAAAGCCTGGTTAAAGGCAGATCCTTGAGTTCAAAAGCTTCAACTTCGCAAATTTCGTGTTTGTCCTGAATTTCTATTTTTCCTGTTACCTCTGCTTCTACTACAACACAGATTGAGTGAACTCGCGGATCTCGTTCGGGTTGAGAATATACTCCCACCAACCGAGAAACACGAATTAATTCTAACCCCGTCTCTTCTGCAAGCTCTCGCCGAACCGTGGTAGCAATATCTTCTCCCCATTCAACCATACCGCCTGGTAAAGCCCAAAGTCCAGTATCCCGTCGTCGAGATAGGACAATTCGACCATCTGCTAAAACAGGTATAATATTAGTACCCGTGACGGGATGTCGAAAAATAAGACCCAACACTGACCTGGCAAAGTGGTGCAAACGAGCTGCAAAATTGCCAAATTCTTTGATCGGGTTGATGATTGTACGGAAGCTGTTGCTGTTGCCTCGATCGTTACTTAGTTTAATCATATTGTTGGTCGTGAAATTTAGTTGAAAACAGCTCTAGGTTGCCAATTTTTTGGTAGGTTCGAGCCATAAAAAAGATATTTGCACTAACTTCCAGCACTCGGTAAAAACATCGCACTGATCAGAGCAGAAATATTAGCTAAGAAATATTGGCTAAAATCTGAACCAATGCTGTGTTGCTAATAAAAATCAATATTTTCACTCATTTTTCCAAGTCTGAGAGTTGGCAGATTCACTCTTACTTAGATAATATTTTCGTTGGCGATCTAATGTAGGACGTACAAAATTTAAAATCAGATCTTAATTCACCGACGCTGTTATTTCCAATAGAGATCGGACTAACCCTTCGGTAACAATTAGTCGCCCGACTTAGAATCTACCTGGTATTAGCCAAAAAACCAATACCAATAACAAATTTACGCCAGCTATATTCCCAGAATTATTCCGACAAAAGAAACAATCTCTGAGGATAAACCACGCTGGGGTTAATTTTCCCAATCAAAACTATGAAAAAGTTGTAAATAACCTGAGATAAGCCATGAAAAGGCATTAAGTTGGCATTTCTACCGCGAAATGTAATTTCACTCTTACCTGATTTCTATTCAATTTTAATTTAAGCTTACTTTCTCAATCTTGTCAGTCGAAAAAATCAACTTTGAGGGGAAAACGTTTAGTTTCAAAGGCGATCGCAGTACTTGGCATCACTCAACAGACTATTTAGCTCTTGATTTGCCGAGGTGGTGAAATAATTTCACTACCTAGCTCGGACTTAGTTCTTTTTGTGCTTGCTTGTTAGTCCAACTTTGCCATCGAGTGAGAGTCCGTTTAACTGCCTGAGGATTTTTATCTCCCGACACGCAGACCCGCCCCATTCTTTCACAGGTCATGAGAATTTCGCCATTTCTTAAAAAAGGTGCCAAAACGATCCCCCCCCAATGAGTATATTGATTAACCAAGAAAGAGACGACTCCCTCAATTCCTTCGATTTCAGAAGGTTTGACGGGCTTGTGTATAGATCGGCGGGAAAAGACAGCGATATATAGATTATGGATTAATAACTCAAATTGAAAAGGCATTTGTTGATGATGACAGAAATTGTATATTTGGTCTTCCTCCAGAATTACCACAACAATATGTGCCTTGTCGATTGAGTAGTTATGATTCCAGCCAACAGCAGGGGTGACTATTGCCAAAGCCGCCTCCGATGGTAGGTGATTGATAAATTTGTTGCTAGAGGTGTCCGCACAGTAGACTATGTGCCGACCTAAAAGCCACTTGTCGCCGATTTTAACGCTAGGCATATTATTTAGACTGTTAAACGTGCAGTAAACTCAACCGTAAATTATGTCTACAATTAACCAAGAGAATTGATTTTGCTTTAGATGTGATGATTTTCTAATAACTATAAATAAATATAGATTACTGATAATTTTGCCGAAAAATATGTGAGACAGCTGTATTTTTTCATGTTCTGTTAGAAGTATCGGGTTTATTTTTGAGAAAAATCCTGATATTAACTACTAGTTGATGCTTTAATCAGGATTTAATGCTTAGATAAATGAAATCTTTCCCTTAATTCTACTTGCCATTGGCATTTATGGATGTTGAATCGCTCGACAATTAAACAATGTGTAAAATATTTTTTTTGTAGTCTGATCGCAATATTGTTTGCTTAATAACTGTCAAGTCGATTATTTCGACAGACAAAATGTCTTATTTAGGCGAAAATAATCAGTATCAAAAAAAATTGAAGATTGAATTCAGACGTAGCTTGAAGCAATCAATCAACTGCGATCGCTAATCCTATTTGATTGAGTCATAATTTAACAAGATTACAGACAAAAAGGTATTTTGACAAATAATTTAGGATTGCTCTAGATGCGTTTTGAGAGAAATTCGCTGGATCGAGCAAATTTTTTGAGCTAAGAAATACGATTAAAACCACTATTAAAAATCTACTCACTTAGTTCGTTGCTGATTTAGCAAATGATCTTAAAACTTGGCAATTGCTTTTGAGAACAGACTTGACAATGTGGAACCACCCTTGAGAAGTTATTATAATTCATGCAAATTAGTAAATTCTATACATTCTATGATTTTAATTATCGCAATGGGTATCCACCGTTTAGACCGTTGGTTCAAAATCAACTGAGAAGAAGAATAAATTGTCTAGTAGACTCCGATCCCAATTGCGATCAAATTACCTGGGTCAACTATTTTGTGGAAATTATTCGAGATAGTTCCCGTTCTGAATTAGAAAAAAGATTAGCTTACTGGCATTTGTTAGCTTATCTCGACTTGGATCGGTGTTATTTAATTTGGAGAAATTTTCGTAAGCTTCCTTTTTATATAGCAAAATCTCAAGAAATATACGATTTTACTAACAATCTGCTTTTTCAACCAGACAAATTTTACAAGCATATTGATAAATATAATGCTCATGATATTAGTGGTGCCAACTTTAAAACTTATATTTTGAGTATACTCAGAAATGCCATTCGCGAAAAATTGGAATTAAAGTCTAGCTGGCGTGTTTTGTGTGATGTTGAGATCGACAGTCATAAAAAATTTGATCGTGCTTTAAGAAAAAGAAGAGAAGCTTTAGAAAGATATGGCATACCAGAACCCCAGAGATCGCGCTATGTTTTTGCCTTAAGGCACTTTATTTTGGTATATAAAACCAATCGGATTTACAATTCTCAGAGAATAGAAGGCAGTAGATGGCCCGAACCAGAACTAGCAGATTTTGCGGAAGCTGCAAATTTCTATAATTCCCAGAGATTTACAATCAATGCACCTCTTCAAGCGACGGCTGGAGGAGAAGTGTCTCCTGAAACCATCAAAAAATGGATTAATATTTGTCTTAAAGCACTACGATATAACCATAGAATTATTGATACCTGTAAGATTGATAGCTATGAGCGGTATATCGGCGAATCTAGTATCTGGTCAATAAAAGAATCAGAATCAGCCGATCTTTTGCAACAAACGGATTTAATCTTGAGAAAAACAACTCGAAAAATCGAGGGTAGTTTTGCCAAAATTCGCAGTAAGATTCCTCAGCAATTTCGCCAGTCGATTATGCCGTTGTGTTACTCTCATGGGTTTGCGTTATTAAATCAAGAAAAGTTAGGTCATAAAATTGGCGTACATCAGGGAACGATTTCGCGCTACATTTATAAAAATTTTGAAGTTCCGCTGTTAAAACAGTTTCAACAGTTTGCTAACGAGCGAATCAATCCTGAATTATATTTGACAATATTCTTGGAAAAAAGATTTACTAACCCCAAATTTTCTAACTTACTGGATGTAATTCTGATTGAGGCTATTCGAGCTTTAGATAGTGATGCGCAAAAAATACTCAAATATCGCTACAGTCAACAAATGAACGTGGCGGATATTGCTGATGTCTTGAATAGCCAACAATTGAGAGAACCCCAAGAAGTTGAGCTAATACTTGCTCAAGCAAGAAACAAACTACAAGAGGAACTTTTGGAACAGTTGGGTCAGTGGCAGGCAAAATATGTCAGGTTATGGTTAAAGAAATACTATCAAGAAATGTTTCAGACAGTTTTGTTGACTTCTTTTAGAGAACTGAATTCTGGAATGCAAGAAATTTTGCACCTGAGATATTGTCAGAGAATGGATGAGCATAAAATCACCAGTTTATATCCTGATGTCAATCCAGCTCAAGTGATGGTTGAAGCAAAGCAACAGCTACAATATTCTGTACTTTATTGGGTTGCTCACACTTGGCGAATTTCGTTAGTGTCAGAAAACCAGCAGGTTATGGAAATGGTAGAAAATTGGCTGTCCCAATTAATTTACATCGATTTATAGACATTAAAAATTGTGTCGGAGATGGGGAGATAGGGGGATAGGGGGATAGGGAGATAGGGAGTCCTAAAGGATACTGCTTCGCATAATAGGGAGATAGGGAGATAGGGAGATAGGGAGTCCTATCCTAAAGGATTCCCTTCGGTCAAGGATTAGCTGGCGCGTCATAGGGAGATAGGGAGATTAAGATGTTTGGGTGTGATAAATTATTGTGCCTGTCTACTTAATTTTATATTATTTAATAATCAATAATTGTTGCTGGCAGCTGTTGCTGACATCTTTATTTGGTTCGAGATGCTCTTATTTAAAAATTTTTGGTTTTAAATTGCCGTTAAGAGGGGGAATTGTCTTGCCAAGTTTTGTTTGATTTTCCCTAACGGCAGACTTTTTAGTCCAATTTTGCCAGCGAGAGATAGCGCGACTAACCGTTTGCGGATGGCGATCGCCTGCAAAGCAAATACGTCCCATTCTTTCACAAGTAATGAGAACTTCGCCGTTGCCCAAGTTGGGTGCAACCACAAACAAACCCAGGTTTCGATTAGTATATTGAGCGACTAGGTAGGATACGATCCCTTCAATCCCTTCGATCTCCGTCGGTTGGCGAGGTTGTGTCAGAGACTGATGAGAAAAAATTCCGATGTACGATTTGCCAACTAACAACTCAAACTGAAACGGCATCTGCTGATGAGTACAAAAATTGTAAATCTGTCCCTGTTCTAACACCACCGCCACCACACGAGCTTTGTCAACTAGGTAGTTATAATTCCAATCGGCAGTAGTAGCGATCGCTAAAGCCACCTCTGAGGGGGCAAGATTGATAAAATTCTGGTCAGCAGGATCTCCACAGTAGACTAGATGCCGACCCAAAAGCCATTCATCGCCAACTTTTACCCCAGGTTCTCGATCCAGTTTGGCTTCGGTAACAACTTTTTCTTCAGTAGCAGCCTTAGCTTTTTTTGCCTGAATTTCTGCCAGGGTTGATAGCTGTAGTTCTTTTTGTTTGGCTCTGGCTTTAGCGACGATCATCGCCTGACGGTGGGCTTCTTCATTGTTGCCTGCTGTTTTTGCCTGACGCGCTGCTTTTTCTGCGACATCTGCTTTCTGATACTCTTCGCTACCAGCTCTCGCTATTTCTAGCAAAGCTGTCGTCTTTTTAGCTACTTTAGTTCCCCGAATCACCTGCTTGACTTCTGGAAGAATTTTACTGGCAATCTGTTTGCCATACTGATAGGTTCTTTTGGTATAGCCCGTCTCTTTGGCTAGCTCTTCCGTAGTTTTCACAGGTCGCCCCAGAGATTCCTGCTTACGGGCGTGTTGATTATCCCCTGGTTTAGCCCTCAGCCCCATGTTAGCTAAAATCTTTTCCCGCTCTAGCCATAGTTCCGCACGCTCTAAAGCCTCTAACTCACTACGAATGAGATTTTCGTCAATTTCTGCCAACCGCGATTGACGATCGTCTTCATAGTCAATAATGTTACATTCAATTTCCTTGAATCCGAGCATCGTGCAGGCGGTAAGACGGTGTAAGCCTGCAATCAAGTTTAAATCTTGGTCTACGGTAATTGGATTAAGCAGCCCATTAACGGCGATCGATTCTTTTAGTTCGGCGACCTTCTCTGGTTTGAGAGAACGCCTTGCAGATTTAACTTTGATTCGCTCTATCTCTATGGTAGACATATACTAACTCTATGCTTTTTAGGGTACAGTAATTTATCTTTACTAACTCGCTCGACAGTGTTAATTCTTTTTGGTTGATAACTAAGATAGCAAACCTTAGGAAAAAGCTCGATTGATTAGAGTCCGAATTATTGTGGAATAATAGCCTGAGCCTTCTAGTATCTTGTCGAATTCGAGCCATGTATAAGCATAAGTTATTATAACTCCTTTGTCACAGTTGTTTGACTTTTTTTGAAAAATCTGTAAGCTTACTTTATATTTCGCGGATCATCTGATCCTTTCACATTGCTCTGGTTCTTCTTGCGGTAGCAGGTCGATGACATTGTTGTAACTACTAAAATAGTCCCTAAGTCCTTGCGCCTGCTTACCAGTAAAATGAAGCCATTCGTAGTGATATAATTCTGGGGAGGTTGAATCTGCCCCTGCCAACAAAGGGAATCTGGGAGTAGCGATCAAAATAGAAATGCTTCTTTCTCCACTAAAGGTTTGGCTCTCTAGTTTCACACTAGCAATGTAATTTGTGTTAAGGATGATATTGCCAATTTTTAAAAAAGCCATAGTATACTAACTCTCTTACGAATTTGTTGATTAGGTCTACAAAACCTAAAATGTTTTTTGTTACACAAAACTAAGTTGAAATTTATAGTTCGTACAGCCGTAATTTTTCCAAAAAGGCATCAGTTGAACGTTTAACAAATCAGTATCGCTCAATACTATAGTGTTAAGACATGGTTTGGTTAGCCTGTTGGCAATACCAGACAATGTGCTATTAGTTCGTACGCGATCGCACGAATCTATAAACGTCCAGATTATATATGAATCAGCTGCTTACAATACACGGTTAACTAACATATCACTTATCTTACCCTAGGGGATTGATTAAAGCGCAATTTTACAATTGAGTTTATTAAAATTCATCAAATTCATCAAATTCATCAAAACAAACGATCTAATCTATAGATAAATTCTCATGGCAACTAACGCAAAAGAGAATGAATAAAAATCTAGCAGAATATGTTCGAGAATCTTAAGACAATATTTATAAATTACTCATGTTAAGTTTGTTAGACAAAACTCCAAAAAGTAGTTTTTAGTAAGCAAAAATGCTCTATAGAGATTCTCTGTTGCGTCAACCACAGCCTTTTTGACCTTTTTTCTTTTGCTTTTTTCCTCTGCTTCTGTATCAAACACAATCGAGATGTACCTTATAAAAACGACAAATAGCATATTAAATTTCTTTATGTCTTCATGGTAGATTGATAAATTTTAGAAAACTAAAGTGCGCCTATTTGTGATAGTCAGAATATCTAAGAAAAGCTGGTAGAGCTTTCTTAAGAAACAATCGCCGATTAAAAGTTTATTGTTACGTCTAGCCAGGAAATAAAAAGTATTAATCGCGACTTTTTGCTGTTTACTGTTTTTGCCTTGCTGCCCTATAATACTCAACGCCAATCATTCTATCGCTCCCGCTGTAGATTACTTTATTTGCAGGCATGGTTACATATCTACTAGTAACCTGGCTTTTCGGAGAATAAAAGTTAGTACTGTTTCCTCTTTAGAAATAATATCCGCTCTACCTTCCATGCCAGAGCGAATCTGGCAACTTTTGCTAGAAGCATTCAAAGATAAACTGTTTGGCACGACAGTAACGTTATATGCAGATTCAGCCTGGTTTGAGCCGTTGGTACCCCCCGCACTGGCTGGTTTGCCTTGGGGAACGCTGGCATCTGGGGCGATCGCTGTGACAGTACCTGAAAGAGTACCGTAGTCGGGATAGGGACAGGCAGACACTCGCATTTGTACTTTGCGACCCTTCTTTACCTTGTCAATATCTTGTGATGCAACTAAAGCTCTAATTTCTAGGTGAGCATCACTAGGAGCAATTTGGGCAATCATATCTCCAGGACTGACTATTTGCTCTGGGTTACGCAGATTCAATTGATGAACGATACCCGATGCAGCAGCGCGAACGATCGTACCTTTGAGTTCAGTTTCAACCTGTTGCAGTTCTTGGCGATCGCGATTGAGTTGATTTTGAACTTCAATTTGCTGTTGAATCAGTTGTTTTCGTTCTTTATTTAAGGTGGCGAGCATAGCTTGGGCTTCAGCTTTGGTTTGAAAAACTTGTTGTCGGGCGATCTCAATTCCCGCCTGACTAGGATTGAGGGCTGCATTGGCGGTTTCTAGTCTGGCAACAGCAGTTTTATAGGCAGCTTCTTTCTCCTTGAGCTGGATCAGAGTAATTGCCCCAGAATCTGACAACTGCCGATAGCGAGTCATTTCTTCTTGGGCTAATTCTACAGCAGCCTCTGCTTCCTTAGCTTGTGATGCTGTCGTGACTAGCTTATCTCGATATTCTCGCTCTACACGGCTGAGTTCGGCGACTGTGGAGGCAATAGACCCCTGAATACGACTGGTTTCGGCAGCAATTTGCTCGGTAGTGGCTTCAAGCTGGGAAGCAATCTGGGTCAGCTGCAATTGAGTTTGATTAATGTTGCCCTGTAGCTGAGTTTTTTGTGTCTGGAGACGGGAATCATTAATATAAGCAACTACATCTCCTCGCTCGACCTGCTGATTTTCCCTAACTTCGATACTTTCAATTTTTCCTTCCACAGCAGCCTGAACAATTCGCAGTTCGCCCACGGGACGCACGGTAGCGGGAGCTTTAATAGTTACTTTATATTCAAGAACGCTAACAAGAGCGATCGCTGCCCCAAAGATTGCCAGGAAGGCTAGCCCCCCCATAGTTATCCACCAGTCAATTCGGGGTAAAAATTCGTCTGGATTGACGGGACAGAGAACGTCCTCTTCTCGCTTTACGTCGAGAGATTTTGTCTCAAGGTTGATTAGCATGATTAGTAATTCTGTAAATAAGTTTAGTGAGATTACAATACGAAGCCTGAGTACAACACGCTGCCTGGTCGATCAAATTAATTGATGTTAGCTAGTTATTTTGTTGCTCAATACCAGGAAATCTATTCTTTTTGCCAGGCAACTTAGGTCTATTGTGAAAAAATAAATTTATTGACTGGTTAAAAAACAAAAATATGCCGACTTTAATATTGAACAAATCGGCTGGTTGCGATCGATACAGTTTGTTGTCAGAGTATTTTTGATTGCAGTTTTCTATTGAATAAAATCACTGAAAACCCTTATTAATTAGGCTTAGCAAGTAAGTCCGTAAGCACTGCAACCGATCTGTAGTTATATTTTAGAACAAAAAGTGTCAAACTAGTGTTGTTTGAGTTGTTGAATTTTTCGACTTTTGAAAACAAATTAGAAAAAGTTTTTTTGAATGTAGATTTTATCGACTGACAAAAGAAAAATATTGAGTTTAAATTTATTTAGTGAGAAAAGAAACAAGTATTCAACTACTTTTCTTGCTTACAAATATACAAGGAGATATAAACAAGATGATGGGAAAAAATAGTACCACTTCGCAACTAGACTTTCTTTTATTTGAGGAAGTTTCCAATGAAGCAGCCGAAACTATTTCTGGAGGTGTAGGATTAACACTGGGTGGCTCGCAGGAACTTGATTTGGGTAACCCTTTGACTATGCCATTTGATTCAATGACTAGTCTAATTGGCTCGATTAGCACCTTGGCAGGAGCATTAGGTCTAACCCTACCCGCTTTGCCCACACCCGATCTTCCTAAGCTACCAGATCCTAAAGAGCTATTACCTAACGGCAACGACAACGGCTATAGATAGAGCTATAAAGCTCGCTTTTCTTAATTACCTTTCTGGATTCGATCGTATCTTTAGCCCTTGCTATGGGCGATCGAACCCAACAAAAAGGGTACTGCATCGCTTTGCAGGTAAAAAATAAAATTCAAGTTACCTGCAACCATTTTTTTTACTCGCTTTCTTGGTGCCTATTCTATTAGCGAATTATGGATAACTCATGATTTGAAATCGATTCAATGATCGAGATCCTGCCCAGCATCCTTATGTTGGAACTTCGCAGAAGCACTTGTCTTCTAGATAGCACCCCTATTTCGTTATCGCTCGATAATCATCTAACGTAGATGGGATAGTACTATTTTTATACTATTACCTGACAACGTAACAAGTTCTAAAGCTCATGAAACAGGTCTTAGGTAAAGGAGTCCCATTCCTAAGACTTATCTTTTTTTTGTCAACAGCAAATCTGCCTCGATCGCAGATTCGGTTAAATTACCTCAATTCGCTTTCAACTACACATCCCAAGGCGTTGCGAATTTATAAATTTATTGCAGCTAGATCGAAATCAAACTCATAGAATCAAACTTATAGTCAGTTTGAGCAAGGGTTATACAATCTGAGTCGGCAGTATCGGTTCTTCAACATGGCGATTGGATATGCTCTCTAGCCGACATAGCTTGCTCTTTCGGCAATCTAGACCAAAATAATTCTGGAAGACTCCAGCATTTTCATGAAATACCAGACAGTTTTACAGCACAGCCAAGAAGACTGTGGCGCGGTTTGTCTTGCCACTATTGCCAAACACCACGGACGCACATTTGCGATTAATCGTATTCGCGAGATTGTCGGTACTGGACAGCAAGGTACGACTCTGTTGGGTTTGAGAAGAGGAGCAGAAACCATGGGCTTTAATGCCCGCCAAGTCAGAGTTACTGCTCGACTGTTCAAGCAGCTAAATAAAGCTCCCCTACCCGCCATCATTCACTGGAAAGGAGATCATTGGGTCGTCTTATATGGCAAGAAAGGCAACAAATATGCGATCGCCGATCCTGCCGTCGGACTGCGTTATGTGACTCGTAAGGAACTAACCAGCAGCTGGACAAATGGCATGATGTTGTTGCTAGTACCAGATGCGATTCGTTTCGAGCAGCAACCAGACGATCACGTTAGCGGATTTTCTCGCTTTCTCAAACGAGTTTTGCCCTATCGAGGAATCCTAGGCGAAGCGTTATTAATCAACCTAGTTATTGGTGTTCTTTCTCTAGCCACCCCTTTTCTGTTTCAGATTCTCACTGACGATGTATTAGTACGGGGGGATACCCAACTGCTTACTGTTGTGGCGATTGGGGTAGTGGCGATTAATCTCTTTAGCAGTATTCTGCAATTTATTCAGTCAAATTTAATTTCTCATTTTACTCAGCGTCTAGAGTTGGGGCTAGTTCTCGCCTTTGGACGGCAAATATTACGTTTACCTTTAAGCTATTACGAAGCTCGTCGCAGTGGCGAAATTGTCAGTCGTTTGCGAGATATTCGCGAAATCAATCAGCTAGTTTCCCAAGTTGTGATGGGATTACCCAGGCAAATTTTTACT
>JADEXJ010000269.1 GCA_015207195.1 Pleurocapsales cyanobacterium LEGE 10410 | reverse complement strand
CCGTAGGGCATACGGGATCTAAAGCTTGGGGAGACGAAACCGCTGTCGGGGCACAGCGTTAGCTTGTCTTGGTAAGTTTCTTCTGCGAACCAAGAATCCCACGGTTTCTAACCGTGTGGAGTGTCAATAAATACTAGTTAAGATCTCAAGCAGCCATAATTTTAACTAGCAGATATAGACGTAAGTGAAGACACCATTTAGTTGACTTCAAACCCTAGCCATATCTAACTTGCTACTCACTACTCGCCACTTAAGCGAAGCGGTACTAGCTAAACCCTATCGTTGGCAGTTCATTATTCAATACTCGAAGCTGCTAAGAAAGATGTTCTACAGTTTAACTTTGATCTCAATTAGTCATGAGGCATCGGAAAAATATTTTACCAAAAACTAATTATCGAGAATTGTTACTTTTATTGTTGCGTAGAAGAAAGCGTCTAAAAATTACTGGCAGATCGATGCTGCCTTTATTGCAGCCTGGGACAGAAATATTGATCGATCCCCATGCTTATTACAAGTCCCCTCCTAGGATTGATGACATTGTAGTTACAACCCATCCGCACGATTCCCAATTAACCATAGTCAAAAGGATTACAGCTATCGATCCCCAGGGAAAGTGTTTTCTCACTGGCGATAATTTAGTAGCAAGTAAGGACAGTCGTCATTGGGGAACAGTAAGTTCTCAAGACATCATCGGCAAAGTGACTAGCTGCTTTTCCTAACAGCTAGCCCTTAACCACCAGAGCTAATAGTTCGTCTCTAAAATAATTAGGGCAATTAATACATAGTAAGAGAAAGCCATTCTTAGCAAGCCAGAATTGTTACTTTCTTGATAAACAAATAAGGTTTATTGCTCAAACAATTTGATAGCGAGGGGAATTCTACTGCTCAATTGCTGCTTGAAAAGCATCGCAGTTGTCAAAGATTTCAAAAGCCTTATCCAACTGGGTAAGCTCAAACATGATGCGGACAGAAGGAGCCAAGGAACAAATTACGAATCTACGTCCCAAACTTTCTGCCAAACGAAAGGCTTTGACTAAAGCCATCAATCCTGCACTATCCATAAATTCTACTGCTTCTAAGTTCACCAGTAAAACCGAATCGATTGAAGAAGTTACCTCTACAGTTAGACGTTCTAGGAATTCTGAGGCATTTGCTGCACTCAAAAAACCTGCTGGTTTAAAAGTTGTAAACTGGGTACGTGTCTGTGTGCTACTCATTTTGTTTCTCGCTCTAAATACTACTTAAAAATTAGTTTTATGTTCCAAGAATAATCTGTAATTATACGGATATCCACTTTTGCTAACCTACTTTACGAAAACTTGATAAGAAGATAAAGTACTGCTAAATTTTAACTCAAAGCCACTTCAAACATAGGCAAATGTACGTTCTTTTAGAGTTTTCTATCTAAAGTTATAGCTTCAAAAACTTCAATTTACTTCAAACAGGAGAAATACCCTATATTTATAATCAATTTGTGGCTTTTCCAGATCGGGAATATTACTGATTTTTTAAACTTTACATAAACTAGACCATTGTTGTTTGTTGACCTGGATTTATTATGGTTTAGTTTTCTCAAATAGTTGGTATTAGAATTTACTAAACTTAGCTCAGTGACTATTTATTTTTCCCATGCTTATCAGGCTAAGGCATAAAAGTAAAAAACCAGAACAAAATAAAGTTGAACACCCTGCTAGTAAATAATAGCAATAAAATTCGTTTTAAAGTATCTCTAAAACCGCTCTTGATTGGCTTGCCAAACCTGCCGAACAAAGTTATTTAGATATTGACGATTTGCTTTTTTAGGGTTAAGAGATTCTCCATAATTGTTTAATTCAGCCAAAAGATAGATGATTTCAGTATCCAAAGCTGGTCTGAATAAAGTTATCGGCCATAATAAGTCCGAACCAGATTGTAGATCGATTAGTTGAGCGTTTTCTAAGGTTGAATCATGCTCAAAGTTTATTTTAGATAGGCAAATTGGTCTAAACCAGCATAATTGACGCTGAGGAATTAGCTGGATTACCTCACCATAGAGACAAGTGTTTTGGTGTTCTAAGCAAATTATTTGATTGACCTGGAATAAATCAATCGTCCTAGACAAAGTATCATCCATAGCTAGCTCGATTATAATTAGTTGACAAGGCGATCGCTGCTTGCTCCGTCATTTCATCGCCGAGCAATCACATGATGCAAAAAACTGAATCTATAGCGTTGCATAAGCAATGAATGATCTAGTCTGAGGTAGTGAACATAAGCTTGGGTGCAATCCAGTCAGGATGATGCCTAAGCAATGTAGTTTAATTCTTTCAGGGTATTAAATATTTTATCAACACTTTCAGACAATTCTTCTAGATCGGTACGACATTCCACTTCAGGATTGCTTGGTGGTTCATAAGGATCGTCAATACCAGTAAATTGTTTGATCTGTCCTGCTCTAACTTTTTTATAAAGTCCTTTAACGTCTCGCTTTTCACATATCGATAGAGGAGCATTGACAAAAACCTCGACAAAGTTGGGGATATTCGCTCTCATTTCTTCTCGAATAGCACGATAAGGACTAATGACAGGAACCAAAACAATTACACCATTTCGCGCCAGCAGCCTGGCAACAAAGCCAATTCGACGAATATTAGTATCGCGGTCTTCTTTGGAAAAACCGAGGTCTTTGGTTAAATTTTCTCTAATTTCGTCGCCATCTAACACTTCTAATTGATATCCTTGAGACTTCAGTTTTTCGGTAAGTGCCTCGGCAATAGTACTCTTACCTGCACCGCTAAATCCCGTGAACCAGACGGCTACTCCCTGCTGCTTCATAATTATTTATATTCTTTAATATGTTTTGATGTCTCTCAGTATTTTACTTGGTTAAACCATTTTTGCAATTGTTTAAACTTCAAAACTTAGATTTAGATAATCTCGATAGAATAAATTTGTTAGTTTATCATGCTGAAATTATGATGCAGACAGCTACTTTTCATCTAGCAATTCCGATTAGGAGTGTTGCTGAAGCTAAAAAGTTCTATGCTGATGGTTTGGGCTGTGAGGTCGGTCGAGAGAACCAAGCAGCAGTAATCTTCAATTTTTATGGTACTCAACTGGTTGGTCACGTTACCCAAAAAGCTCTGCACAGACAGCCAGGAATCTACCCTAGGCATTTGGGTCTGATTCTACCTACCAAAGCCGATTGGCAGCAGATCTGCGATCGCGCTCACGAACAAAACCTGACTTTTTACCACCAACCTAAATTACGGTTTCCCCATCAAACATTAGAGCATTATTCCTTTTTCTTAGAAGACCCTTTCCATAATTTGCTGGAATTCAAATATTATAGTGAGCCTGAGGTCATTTTTGGTGGTAGACAATCAAACCTGATTGGAGAAACTGCTACCGCCGAGTCGAACTCCTAAAAGTTTATTTGTTGACTATACCTAAAAGTTTATTGACTATATAATATAAGCTGGATAAAAAAACGTAATAAAAGTCAACAAAAAGCAAAGTACTTTGCCCTGACACACCAAAAACCTACAGGAGATACTCCATGTTACGACTCGAACATATTAGCAAGACTTATACCACTGGGGAGGTTCTTAAGGATGTTACTTGGGAGGTCAAGCCTGGAGAAAGAGTAGGTTTAGTAGGCGTTAACGGTGCAGGGAAATCTACCCAGCTCAAAATAATTAGTGGAGAAGTCGAAGCCACATCGGGAGAAGTAGTCGCTCCAGCCAGTCTTAAAATAGCTTATTTAACTCAAGAATTTGAAGTCGAACCGACCAGGACAGTCAACGAAGAATTTTGGACGGTTTTTACCGAAGCTAACGCTATCCAACAGGAAATGACGCAGGTACATCAGGAGATGGAAACAGCCGAGCCTAAAAAATTGGATCGTCTGATCGACAAACTCGACAAGCTACAGCGTAAGTTTGAAGCCCTAGAAGGCTATAGCCTAGATGCTCAGATCGAGAAAATTTTACCAGAAATGGGATTCAGTTCCGAAGACGGCGATCGCCTGGTAAGTTCCTATAGCGGTGGTTGGCAGATGCGAATGAGTTTGGGGAAAATTCTCTTGCAAGAGCCAGATTTACTACTATTAGACGAGCCGACTAACCACCTGGATTTAGAAACTATTGAATGGTTAGAAAATTATCTGCGGGGGATCAACACTCCAATGGTAATTGTCTCCCATGACCGTGAATTTTTAGACCGTCTTTGTACGAAAATTGTCGAAACCGAGCGGGGTATTTCAACAACTTATTTGGGAAACTATTCAGCCTATCTCCAACAAAAAGCAGAAACTAGATTAGCTCAAGGTGCAACCTACGAACGACAGCAAAAAGAAATCGCCAAGCAGCAAGAGTTTATTGAAAAATTCAGAGCCAGTGCCACCCGTAGTACTCAAGCCAAAAGCAGAGAAAAACAGCTGGGAAAAGTCGAGCTAATTGAAGCACCCGTTGCGGGGTTGAGAACTCTAAAATTCAAATTTCCTCCTGCTCCCAGAAGCGGTAGAGAAGTCGTCACGATTGAAGATTTGGTTCATACATTTAACAATGATGTTCTGTTCTTGGGTGCAGAACTAACTATCGAAAGAGGCGATCGCATTGCGATTCTAGGTCCCAATGGTGCGGGCAAATCCACCATATTAAGGATGATCATGGGGATGGAAGAGTTCGACGAAGGGAAAGTAGAACTAGGCAAGCACAACGTGATTCCTGGCTATTTTGAACAGAACCAGGCGGAAGCTTTGGACTTAGACAAAACCGTGATGGATACGATTCACGATGAAGTTCCCGATTGGAAAAACGAGCAGGTTCGTACTTTATTGGGACAGTTTCTGTTTAGTGGCGATACTGCCTTTAAGAAAGTTGAAGCCCTCAGCGGTGGAGAAAAAGCTCGTTTAGCCCTGGCAAAAATGCTCTTGACTCCTGCTAACCTGCTGATTCTAGACGAGCCAACCAACCACTTGGATATTCCTGCCAAAGAGATGCTAGAAGAAGCCCTACAGCACTATGACGGTACGGTGGTTATTG
>JADEXJ010000044.1 GCA_015207195.1 Pleurocapsales cyanobacterium LEGE 10410 | reverse complement strand
TTCAGGAAGTTGAAGCATTGCGTTTTCAACAATTAAACTTATTGATAACAGTCTCTCATGTTTTGGGAGACTGGCTTTTTCAATTCCCCTCTCTGCTTACCTTTCAACTCTGTTGTCGCCCCCACAGCTGGTTTTGAAGACTTAATCGATCGCTTTTTAAACCAACCAGAAGCAATCTTTAAAGGACCATATTTATCTGCCAGTTTGCCTTTTAGATCGGGAAGTTCGGGGGCAGATTATTGTCCTGAAGTACCGATGGCTTTTCCTCCCCATCGTCATCAAGAACAAGCATTCGGGCGACTGCAACACCCTAATTATCAGTCAACTATTGTTGCTACTGGTACGGGTTCGGGCAAAACTGAATGTTTTATGATGCCCATCCTCGACCATTGTTTTAAATATCGGGGCGAACCAGGTATCAAGGCAATCTTAGTCTATCCGATGAATGCTTTGGCTACCGACCAAGCTAAAAGATTGGCGCAGTTAATTTGGCATAATTCTAATCTTAAAGGTTATATTACGGCTGGTTTATTTGTTGGGGAAAGCGAACGCGAACCTACTTCGGTAATGACGGAAACGGGGGTAATTACTAGTAAAGATATTTTGCGCCAAAGTCCCCCAGATATTTTGTTGACCAACTACAAAATGTTGGATTATCTGCTGATTCGTCCCAAAGACCAAGGTTTATGGGTGGGTAATAATCCCGAAACACTGCGCTATTTAGTAGTAGATGAAATTCATACCTTTGATGGCGCACAGGGGACGGATTTAGCCTGTTTGATTCGTCGTCTTAAGGCTCGTTTGCAAACACCCGCGAATCATTTAGCTTGTGTGGGAACTTCGGCAACTTTGGGCGGAAATAAAGACACGGGGAATGAACTGCTGAGTTATGCAGGAAAAATATTTAATGAGACATTCGAGCGCGATGCCATTGTTACCGAAGATAGATTAAGTGCAGCCGAGTTTTTAGCTGATGCCTTTATTGACCCTCAACCAGTCCCCAGACCAGATTTATTAGACTCGTTACTACCGCAGAACTATGACAGCGTAGAGAAATATATCCGCGCTCAATATCAGCTTTGGTTTAATTATCCCCTAGAAGCTGATTGGGAAGAAACAGACTGGCGTATTGAATTAGGCGATCGCTTAAAGTCTCTGCCCATAGTTCACAACCTACTTAAAATCCTTTCGGGCGAACCAACTTCTTTACCTACTCTGTGGACGCAGTTGAGTCGTAAAATGCGTTTGCCAAATGGAAAGGGCGAACAGCCCTTCGGGTTCGACACTTTTCTCAAGTCGGGGAACCCGCCCAACGAAAGTGTCTCACCCTTCGCCCCTACGGAATATCAAATTGCCATATTTACCAGTTTGGCAGCTTTATTTTCCATCGCACGGGATATTAATAATCGTCCTTGGGCAAACATCCGTATCCAGCTTTGGCTAAGAGAATTACGTCGTATGGTAGCCGATATAAGCGATCGCCCCAAACTAACTTTTGCTGACGATCTAACTACAGAAGAATCGGGAAAAACCCTACCTGTAATCCACTGTCGCGAATGTGGTGCTACGGGATGGGGCAGTTTACGACGCAAACAAAATGACCAACAGCTAGATTGCGATCTTAGAGCATTTTATACAGCATTTTTTAACCGCAATCCCCTGACTGTATTTGTTTTTCCTACTAAAGAAACTGAAAAACATGAAGAAAAGGAAAGAATTGAGAGAAAGCTATGCCAGGATTGTTTGAGGTTAAATATTCCCAAAGCTACTTACTGTCATGGCTGTGGTAGTAAAAACTTACTCACAGTCATCGAACCAAATATGGTGCGGGAGAGAAGTAAAAACGGTTCAAAATGGAGGGAAGCCAGTCATGACTGCCCTTTTTGCAAGGCAAAGAATAATCTCGCTATTTTAGGTTCGCGTGCTGCTAGTTTAGCTAGTGCTGCCATTGGTACGCTGTTTGCTTCTACCTATAACGACGACAAAAAACTCATTACCTTCTCCGACTCCGTACAAGATGCTGCCCATCGTGCTGGTTTCTTTGCTGCCCGTACTTTCCGTACTACTTTACGTACAGCTATCAAGCAGTATTTAGACGAACAAGGTAATAGTAAAAACTTAGAGCAAATCATTCCCGAATTCAAACAATATTGGCGATCGCAATTAGGTTCGGATACGGATTATGTAGCTACCTTTATTCCTTCAGATTTGGAATGGCTGTATGAATGGGAAGAATTAAGGAAGTCTGGTAAATGTAGTTCTCAGCTAAAAGAATATTGCGATCGCCGTTTAGATTGGGAAATTATCTCAGAACTCAGTCTTAAAACCTCTTTTGGCGGTTCATTAGAACAGACTGGGACTTGTGCGGTAGGGGTTAATCTCAAACAGCTAGATAAAGCTACGGCAGAGATATCAATTAAGCTACAAAACGAACTGGGACTGCATCCAGGCAATGACAGAGTACAACAGTTTATCTTGGGCATTGTCCATCATATAAGGCAAAAAGGTGGAATCTTACATCCTTTACTAAAACAGTATGTCGAACAGGACGGTAATATTTTTCTCCTACAAAGACCGACTTTCATGCCCAACATGGGACCCGCTTCGATTAAACCTAGCTATCCCATAGAAGCAAAAAGCCATCAGCAATTTGAACCAGTTATTCTCAAAAACTCTACTTGGTGGGAAAATTGGGCGTTTAAAAACTTTTTCGATACGCAAGATGCTACTTTAATTGGCGCACAGACACCCGCAATTTATCAACATACCTTTAATACTTTAATTGAGTTTGGTCTTTTAGGCGATCGCCATACCAATAAAAATGCTAAGGTTTGGGGCATCGAAACCGCAGCCATACAAGTAGATACAGACACCAAGCATTTATCCTGTTCCCATTGTCATCATTCTGTTGTTAGTACAGCTACCGAACTAGCTTATTGGCAGGGGATGTCCTGTTTACAATCTCAATGTTCGGGACATTATCAAGAAACAACAGAAAAACTAAACTTCTACAAAAATCTTTACTCTAAAGGGAATGTCAGACGTATCTTTGCCCAGGAACACACGGGACTGTTAGAAAGAGAAGTCAGAGAAGAACTAGAAAGTCGCTTTATTGCCAGTCAACATCGTTCCGACCCTAATTTACTTTCTGCCACTTCTACTTTAGAGATGGGTATTGATATCGGCGATTTGTCCTCTGTTTTACTCTGTTCCATTCCTCCTCAACAGGCAAACTACCAACAAAGAATCGGACGGGCGGGAAGAAGAGACGGTAATGCTTTTGTGACTACTATTGCCAATGGGACAAATCACGACCTCTATTTCTGGTCTGACCCTCTGAAAATGATTGCGGGGGGTGTAGAAACCCCTGGCTGTTATCTAGATGCTTCGGCTATTCTCCAGCGACAGTTAACGGCTTATTGTTTGGACTGTTGGATCGGTGATTCAAGTAATATACCAGATTTACCAGAAGTCTTTAATCGAGTTTTAGCACCAGTACAGCAGGGGGATACAAATCGTTTTCCCTATACTTGGCTAAATTATATCGATCGCA
The DNA here is from genome assembly GCA_015207195.1 of Pleurocapsales cyanobacterium LEGE 10410. GTDB lineage: Bacteria > Cyanobacteriota > Cyanobacteriia > Cyanobacteriales > Xenococcaceae > Waterburya. The sequence continues at coordinate 37,087 of JADEXJ010000044.1, read as the reverse complement.
ACACAAAAGAACTATTAAATGGCTTCATTCAATTATTTGACAACGAAATAGATAAAGGTACTAGAGAACAACTAGAAATATTCATTTCCCAAGGAGAACAAGATAAAGGAGGATTGCGCTGGCGAATTCTCAATCGACTTCAGGAAGTAGTAGAAGAACGTAAACGACTGCAAAACCAAATTAAAACCCTCGGTCGTCGTATCAAAGAAAAAGAAAAAGGTGCTAAATCCCAAAACTACGAGGAGGAACTAGAAGAGTTAAAGCTGGAAAGAAAAGGCTTCATGGACTTAGTAAAGCTGATTAACAATAAAAACACCCTCAACTTCTTTACTGATGAAGGTTTATTACCTAACTATGCTTTCCCCGAAGCTGGGGTAACTCTCAAATCGATCATTTGGCGTAGAAGTAACCAGCCCAACAATAAATACGAAACTCGTCCTTTTGAATACGAACGCCCTGGTGCATTAGCTATTAAAGAACTCGTTCCTTCTAGTACCTTTTATGCTGAAGGTCGCAAAGTAAAAGTAGACCAGATCGACGTAAAGCTATCGCAGATAGATGAATGGCGTTTCTGTCGTAACTGTAGTTACGCTACACCTAATATCCATCAAACAGCAAAACAAAAAACCTGCCCGCGTTGTGGGGATACCATGTGGTCTGATGAAGGGCGCAAGCGGAAAATGGTGCGTCTGCGTCAGGTAATGGCTACCACAGGCGATCGCAAAAGTCGGATTGGCGATGACCGAGACGATCGCAGTCCTTCTTTTTTCAGTCATCAGTTACTAGCGGATTTTGCCCCCGAAGTTAGAGAAAAGTCTTATTTAATTGACTCAGAAGAATTTCCCTTTGGCTTTGAATTCCTTTCACGAGTTAACTTCCGCGAAATCAACTTCGGTCAAATCACTAACCAAGCTGAAACCGTTGAAATAGCGGGAGAAGCCCGTCCGAGGGGTGGTTTCAAAATCTGTCGCGAATGTGGCAAAGTCCAAAATGGCGATGAATTGGGCAACCATACCCTAGCCTGTAAGAAAGACGACAATCCCAAAAACTTTATTGATGTTTTGTATTTATTCAGGCAGTTTGAATCAGAAGCAATTAGGATTTTAATGCCAGTAGATACCATTAATTCTTCCCAACAGTTACCATCATTTCTGGCTGCCTTACATCTAGGACTAAAACTACACTTCCAAGGCAAAGTAGACCATCTCCGTACTTTAGTTAGTGAAGAACCCGTTGCCAATAGTTCTCGCCGAAAACCCTTTTTGTTCCTTTATGATACCGTTCCTGGGGGGACTGGCTACCTCAAGCAGTTACTTCGTAACCCCCACGAACTAATCTCAGTTCTGGAAAAAGCTCTCGCTGTTCTAGTTAGCTGTAGCTGCGAAGATGGATGTTATGAATGTGTTTTCGCCTACCGTAACAACTTCGAGCAAGACAATACCAGCCGTAAAAGTGCGATCGCTGTTTTAAATGACATTATCACCCGCAAAAATAAAATTACCCTGTCCCCGCCAGGATTATCGGAAGTCAAGCTAAATGCTCTGTTTGATAGCGTTCTAAAACAACGTTTTATCGACGCTTTAGCCCGTTACCGCCACCTAGATAAACCAATTAATCTACGCAAAGAAGTCATCAACGGTAAACCTGGTTATCTTCTCTCTATTGGCGAACAAACCTGGCAGATCGAACCTCAAGTAGAACTAGACCAGAATAAAGGGATAGCTATTCCTAGTCGCGCCGACTTTGTTTTCTACCCTGCTAAAGAATCTTCCGATATCAAACCCATTGCCGTATTTACCGATGGTTGGGAATATCACAGCGATCGCCTATCACAAGACTTTCAACAAAGAATGGCGATCGCTAAAAGCGGAAACTTTCATGTCTGGTCGCTCACTTGGTCTGATGTTGAATCTCAATTTAAATCCCAACCTGGTGCTTACGTCAATCTTCTAACTCAAAATATTAGTCAGGTATTTATTCAAAATCAGAATAAACTTCATCAACAATATAAATGCGAACAATTACAACCTCTAAAAGATAAAGATAGCTTTAAATGGTTAGTTAACTATCTCAGCTTACCCGAGCGCAATTTATGGCAGAGATGGGCATTACTCAGAACACTGGCATATATCAATCCTCAAGCAAACAGCGTTTCTAGCCTCTGGGAACAAGAAGTTATTCAACTCACAGATTCTAAAATAATTAATACATTTGACCTAAATAGTTCTTGCCGTTTGGCAAATCTAAGTTGGAAATCGGCACAACAAAACGAGCTAATTCAATCTTATTTTGCGATCGCTTCATCAAAACATAAAATTTTTGATAGTAAAGGTTCTTTGGTAGTTATATCTATTAGCGATAGCTTGGTGGAAATCGATGATGAAATAATTAAAGCCTGGACGGGAGTTCTCCGTCAGTACAACCTATTCCAGTTCCTCGACTATAGCTATCTAGTTACTTCAAATAACACCGATCAAGAAACAGAACTAGAACCATTACTGCTGCCGCCTCCAACAGAAAAAGAAACGGGAGCAAGTAATACCAATCCAATTTGGCAAGAAATCAAAGAATTAGTTTTCGACGAAAATGCGATCGCTTTAATCGATTATATGACAACCCAAAACTGTCAAGTCTCCGAAGTCGGTTATGAACTCACCGACGATACCGACACCGTGATTGCCGAAGCAGAATTAGCCTGGAGCGATCGCAAATTAGCTTTAGTCATAGACGAGGGTGAAACCGAAATCTTCACTCAAAACAACTGGACAACCCTAACCATAACCGAAGTCACAAAAGACCCACAAGCCTTTCATACTAAACACCTAGCAACTTGACTACTACTTATTACTTCTTACTTCTTACCTATTACTTAACAAAATGCTAAACCACAACATCCGCATGGCGATCGCAGCCGATTTCTTAGATGCTTTTAGTAAGCTACCAAAACAGACTCAAGCTAAAACCAACGCATTTATTAGCAAATTTCGGCATAATCCTACTAGCCCAGGCATCAACTACGAATCAATTCATAATGCAGCCGATAAAAATCTCAAATCCGTCAGGGTTGATGGAAGTTATCGGGCGATCGTGCTTAAACCAGAAGCTGGTAATACCTATTTACTACTATGGGTAGATAATCACGATCGAGCTTATCAGTGGGCGCAACGACGAGTTTGTAAAATCAACCCCGAATCTGGGGCATTGCAAATTGTTGATGTCGAAGAAGTAGCAGCTATTGAACGAGAAATAGAAACAAATTATCAAGCGTCTGCTAAACCCAGATTTGCCAATATTCACAATCGTCATCTTTTGCGTTTGGGAGTACCAGAAGAACTATTATTCGCAGTGCAAAAAGTTGTTACCGATCTGGATGTTGATCGCATAATCGATAAATTACCCGAAGAAGCTGCCGATGCGATATTACTTTTGGCTGCTGGTTATTCTATTGACGACGTACTAGATTTACAAGACAAGCAAAGCGATCGCAGTATCAATACGGAAGACTTTGATGCTGCTTTAGAAACTGATGATAGTAAGCGTAGATTTTATATCGTTGAAGATGATGCTGAACTAGAAGAAATGCTAGCTGCACCTTTAGAAAAATGGCGCGTTTTTCTTCATCCTACCCAACGCCGTTTAGTAGAAAGAGATTGGAACGGTGCAGTACGAGTGTTGGGGGGTGCAGGTACGGGCAAAACTGTAGTCGCTATGCACCGCGCTAAATGGTTAGCAGAAAATCGCTTTGCTAAAGCTACAGATCGGATCTTCTTTACTACCTATACTCGTAATCTGGCGATCGATATCGAGAACAATTTAAGCAAAATCTGTTCTCCTGAAATCATGAGTCGCATCAAAGTAGAGAATATAGATAGTTGGGTAATTAACTTCCTCAAACAAGAAGGTATTAAAGCCCGAATAGTTTACGATAACGACCTAGAAGAATTGTGGTCGCAAGCTTATACCCTCGCACCAGAATTTTCTCTAGCTTTCTATCAAGACGAATGGCGCGAAGTAATTCAACCCTACAACGTTAAAACTCTCAAAGAATATCTAAAAGCACCAAGGGTAGGTAGAGGTACGAGACTTAATCGAGCTAAAAAAGCCGAAATCTGGAGTGTATTTGCTGAATTCAACTCTCTTCTCCAAGAAAAAGGTTGGAAAGACCGTCAAACAGCTATTAGAGATGCCTGTAGTCTACTAAAAAACAAGCAAGGAGAAACCTTGCCTTTTAAAGCCGTCATCGTCGATGAAGCCCAGGATATGGGTACAGAAGCCTTTTCTTTGCTGAGGGCGATGCTTCCCGCAGACAAAAACGATTTATTTATCGTTGGCGATCCTCACCAACGCATCTATCAACATAAAGTAACTTTGAGTCATTCTGGGATTGAAATACGCGGACGTTCTCGTAGATTGAGACTAAATTACCGCACCACTGACGAGATTCGTAAATGGGCTTCTCAAGTTCTTACTGGCTCTACATTCGACGATCTAGATGGCGGACAAAACGATCTTAGTGACTATCGCTCATTACTACACGGTCAAGAACCATCAGTTAAAGGATTTAAAACCTTTGATGAGGAAGTTCAATATCTTGCAGAACAACTTCAAGAAATAGAACAACAAGAAAATACGTTATCAAGCAGTTGTCTTATCTTACGTACCAGATCTCTAATTAAATCTTACTCAGAGGCTTTAAATGCTCTCGGTATTAAAACCTGTCAGGTACATAGAAGTCAAGCTGACGATCTAACAACTCCAGGGTTGAGATTAGCCACCATGCACCGAGTTAAAGGACTCCAGTTTGAATATGTTCTTCTTGCTGGTTTGACTAAAGACGAGCTACCCCCTAAAAGAATACTAGATCGCCTGTCAGATAACAGGGCGCGTCTGTCTTTAATCGAACGCGATCGCTGTCTGCTTCATGTTGCTGCTACCCGCGCTAAGAAAGAAGTTTTGGTTACGTATTACGGTCAACCAAGTGAATTAATTGAGTTCTCACCAAGTTAATAAAAGGAATCGCTCTATCTGCATTTTCTGATTTGTGCGATCGCTAAATTAAAAATAATTCCGTAATTATCCCCACTGCCACTGCTGCTGCTGAACTTCTTCTTGTCCTATCTCATCCGCTTCTGGGGTCATTTCTCTGTGGACTTTTTGGTCGCCTAAAACTGCTTCTAAATCTTTGGTTAGATCGAGACAGGACATTCCTTTAACCCCCCGCACCTCAATCTTTACTTGTCCATCTTTTTCGATAAACACATCAATTTCCTGAAGTTCCATTGTAATTAGCTCCTATACTGTACGTCGTAACACTAAATGAATTCGCTCGCCCTCTTGAGTTTCTTCGCTGACCAAAGAAAAACCTTGTTCTTCTAACTTTGCTTTAGCTGCATGGTAGGCATAGCGTTGAGAAACCTGTTGTAAAAATTGGTCTTGTTTTATATCTTTAATTCCCCACCAATCGGCAACTATTTCGTATGCATTGTTGGACTGGCGAAAGCCAATATCATACCCTGTGTTTTTGGTAGGAATTTTAATCGCTACAGGGGTTTGAATACCTTGATAACCACGAATTTGGACATTGCCTTCTTGGTAGTTATGACCGAGTTCGGATAAAGCCTCTTTGAGATATTCTTTTTCGACTATTTTGGTTTTGATAGTTGTAAAGTGGGACATATTGATTTAGGTTAATTTGACGATTGGATAATCGCGATGAGTATATTTCTGAGTTTTTAAGTCACGGGAAGTCATGAGTAATCGTTTGTTACCATCAATAGAGAATTCCACCTGAAATCTGGACTCTCCTTGAGATTCATTACGGTAACATCAGCCCGTTCTCGTTCAGATAACCTAACCTTAGCTCGTTCGCATTCCACTAACAAAGCACGACTTAGTTGACGCACTTCTTCATCATAATCATCTGTTCCTATTTGCTTGAGGACATCTTGAAATAGCCACTGGTCAATAGTCGAACCACCAATTTCTACTCCTGCTTTACCCAATACCCGACAGCGACGACCACCTTGAGATTGGTCTGATTCTTCAATTAAGACTACGGCAACATCTAAAGTACCCCCGCCAAAATCAAAGATTAGATAAACATCCCCTGGTTGGATATGCGCCCCATAACCCAAAGCAGCAGCCGAGGGTTCGTCGATTAAACGGAAGCGTCTGATACCCGCAGCTTCGGCAACAATAGAAAGAACCATAATTGGGAATATGGAAGGGAATCCCCGTCTGTTGGGCTTCATCCCACAGGGCGACTACTGTATTGGACGTACCGAAATCAATGGCTAATCTTCCTGGCATAATTTGCTAAACTTATGAGCCTCTAGTTTTAGAGTTCCCAGGAATTAACTTAAAGTAACTTTTAAATTCCAGTTTGCCATTGAAGTTTTATGCCATAATAAGCATACTATTATTATGAGTACTAAACAAATTAATAAGCCAGTTGTTTGGATCGGAAGTTCTCTAGACGATCTCAAAGAATTTCCTGAAGAAGTACAGGGAGAAATGGGCTATGCTCTCTATCTTGCTCAGACAGAAAAAAAGTATATTTCAGCCAAACCACTCAAGGGTTTTGGTGGTGCGGGAGTTTTGGAAATTGTGACTAATTTTGATAGCGATACATATCGAGCAGTTTATACGGTCAAATTAGCAGGAGTGGTTTACGTACTTCATGCTTTTCAAAAGAAGTCAAAACGAGGAATTGCCACTCCTAAAAAAGATATAGATTTAATTAAAGAGAGATTAAAAAAAGCCAAACAGCACTATAAAGACAATTTCAAAAAAACTAACTAAACGGAGCAAAACTGATGACTGAAGAAATTAAAGTAGAAGTAAGTAGCGGTAATGTCTTTGCTGACTTGGGATTACCTAACCCTGAAGAGATGCTTGTTAAAGCAGAATTAGCCAGTAAGATCGGTGAAATCATTGCAGCAAGAAATCTAACTCAAATGGATGCAGCCGAAATATTGGGTATAGACCAGCCTAAAGTATCTGCTTTGATTAGAGGCAGATTAACAGGTTTCTCTACAGAACGATTGTTTAGATTTCTAAATGCTTTGGGCAGTGATGTAGAAATTTCTGTCAAACCTAAACCAGAGTCTCGAACAGCAGCTATAACTACTGTAATTGAGAACTGAATCAATAATGCCAACTAAAGATTATCAAACAGATTTACTCCAACGCTTAGCTAATCATGAATACGCAGCAGAGTATTTAAAAGCAGCATTTGATGAAACCATCGCTGATGGCAACAAGGCAGCTTTTTTATTGGCTTTGAAAAATGTAGTTGAGGCGACTCTTAAAGTTTGTTCGAGTATCTGTTAGCTATCGACAAACAAGTGATAATGAAGCAGAAAATTTTCGTTAAGATATAAGTGACATATATACCACCGCCAAAAAGCTTATTAGCCTTTCCTGAAGCTCAACGAGCAAAATCCAAAACTTCTATACCTGGAGGTGGATTAAGAAAGAGATGGAAGGACAAAAATTATATTTATGAATGGGATTCTTATCACGGCAGAGTAGAAAAGTATGACAAAAGAGGAAATCATCTTAGTGAATTTGATTCCATCACTGGAAAGGAAACTAAATCAGCAGATTCCAGTCGCAAAATAGATCCCTAAATCAACTATTTTGAACCAATTACTTAAAGATAACGCGAGGTCTTGAATGAATCCTGAATTTTTAATCAATTCCAAATTACCAAATAAAAAACTAAAGAATACTGTCTTAAATCAAACTCAAGAAACTTCAAAACCAAAAATTGAGCGGGTACTTCGTTGGTTTGAAAAAGAAGGGGATGATTTGGTTGGAGAGAAAGTTATTAAGAATATTAATCTAGAGCATCTGCAAAAGCTGTTCAAAATTGACTCAGGAAATCCGATGTATGATTGTTATTCTGTAGAATCTTTCGAACAGATAAATTATTTGCAAAGTTTGCTTAACTTTAAATTAGATACAAAATCTTATGATTATCTAGTTGAATGTGACCTAGTTGAACCTAATTAAAATGCTATTTAGCTATTGAGTATCAGTTTAGTAATATCTATAAAATCATCTACACTCAAGCAGATAATTCCACCCCCGCCTTACAAATCAATTTGCCCTGATAAGAAACACCTGTAAATCTCACTACTACCTCTGCACCCGAACTAATCTCACTGTTAGCACTTAAAGGTTCGTGGAGATTGGAGTCGCAAGATACAGTTTCCCCAACCTGACTAACTATAGTCAAACCATTATCTTCTAAAGTAACGATCTACCATATTTTTATCCCTCAATTTCAATATCAAACTCGCCAGTATTAACTAATTGAGGTACATCTTTTACTTCCACATCAAATCGCTGATACCAATCCATTAATGCCTGCATGAATTCGAGCCAGTACCTTTTTTCTTCAGTAATTTTTTTATTCTGTAATGTCTTCTCTATATACTTTCTATCCTGCTGACACAGTCGTTTGATGGGTAGTTCTATCAGTCGAGGTAAATCTAGTAAATCTAATGACCATAGCTTAATTGTTTTATCATAACTAAAGCTGGCAAGCAATTGTCTATCAGGACTGAAGCTTATTCCACCAATTCGATCTGAATGAGGGGTAAAAGTTGTAAGTAGTTTGCCATCAGGAATTTGCCACAGAGGAATTGCTCCAAAACCAGGACTAGCAAGAAGTTGACCATCAGGGCTAAAAATTATTTCACCGCATTGCCAAAAGTTATCAACATTAATTTCTCAACCTGGATACTTCAGATACAAGAAGGTTAGAATGGCTCTCAAGGAAGCAAAATCGAAAATGTTTTTTTAAAGCATAACTTTGCCATAACGGCAAACTCAAACTTTAAATTACATAAGGCATGTATACCGAGGTCTTCCGAGGTATGGAGCATAGCGGATTTGAACCGCTGACATCTTGCATGCCATGCAAGCACTCTACCAACTGAGTTAATGCCCCAAATACTTAGATAATCTTACCACAAGAAAATCACAGAGTTGCTCTTGTGTGATTTAACCGATACGGCTCAAACAATTGCCAATAATAAAATAGACTACCAGCATAGCAGCAGCAGCAGCAGCAACTAACGTACCTGCAAGCATCAAGGAAAATTCTTGTAGATCTAAGGCTGATTGCATTAGATGCAGCGACCATGCCACCAAAGCAACATCAAATATGAGAATTGGAATCAGCATTTTTTAAGAAATGTAAATACTAATATATTTTAATACACAATTTCTAAGTATTAAGTGGCAATTCTAATATTTAAGCTTTACTAAAGATTATTGAGTTAAGTAATTCTTACGGGGACTTCGTGCTGTTGAAGATAGGACTTGATTTCTCGAACGCTTAATTGCCCAAAATGTAGTAATGATGCGAGGAGAGCAGCTTCAGCTTTACCTTTTTCTAGAGCTTCATAAATATGTTGACAGTTACCAGCTCCCCCAGAAGCAATTACAGGAATTTCTACCTGTTCGGCAATAGTTCGAGTAAGCTCCAAATCGTATCCCGCCTGGGTTCCATCTGCATCCATACTAGTTACTAAGAGTTCTCCAGCACCTCGGTTCGCCATTTCCGTAGCCCAGGCGATCGCATCTATACCTGTATTTTTTCTCCCCCCGCGCACATAGACATCCCAACCAGGGTTATTAGCTTCAGTTCGTCGGCGAGCATCGATCGCCACTACAATACACTGTTTACCAAAGCGATCGCTCGCACGATTAATTAACTCTGGATTACGGACTGCTGCCGAGTTGATGCTAACTTTATCTGCTCCTGCCCGTAACAAAATCTTAATGTTTTCTAAGGATTGAATACCGCCACCGACAGTTAAAGGAATAAAAACTTGTTCTGCGGTACGATAAACCACGTCTACGATTGTGCCTCGATCTTCATGGGTAGCAGTAATATCTAAAAATACCAGCTCGTCTGCCCCCGCATCATTATATACTTTGGCAAGTTCTACAGGATCTCCCGCATCTTTGAGATCGATGAAATTAATTCCTTTGACTACTCGTCCAGCATTGACATCAAGACAGGGCAATATTCGTTTAGCAAGCATAGTTCAGTTTCTGGTTATTAAGCAAAAAAATTTTTGGTTAAAAGTTGGCGATCGTAATTGTTTTACGCTCCAGTAGTTAGCAACTAATTTTTCAACTACGCTATCAGCTACATCTCATACAATTTGGTCGAGACAATCTTGATGGCGAAAAATTTAGCCAAATCTTGCTAGCGCAGCCATCATCTATAAATCGACCGTGACGAAGATTTAAATTTGAAGATTAAAGCTGAAATAACTATTATTACAGATTTGGACATCGAACCACGGTATATCCAAAAAATAAAAAAGGATAATGTCAGCATTTACTCATCACATTATCCTTGAGAATATTAAATTTTACTTAGATCTGGCTCAACCAAATTAAAGTAGGAAGCACAATAAATTGGCAGACACCTAAGCTTTCGCTCTTTTAGTAACGGTTCTGATTGGGTTTGTAAACAATAAAGCTAACGGTTTGACATTGTTTGATATTATCGAAACCAACAACCCGAATATAGCAGTCAGAGTATTCTGAACGACATTCGCGAACTTCATTTAAGACATCTTGTGCGCTACGAGCATCAAATAAAGGTAGCTTCCATAAAGTCCAGTGGTGTAGCTCAGGAGTAGGATCTTTTTCAAATTCTACGCCAGGAATATAACCCTGATCGATCATGAAATCAATTTGCTTAGCGATTTGCTGATCGGTTAAAGGGGGTAAATATGAAAGGGTTTCGTAACGACGCTCTTTGGGTAATGTTTTCATTTCCTTGTCTCTATAATGTGTTTCAATTAGAATCTTCAGTTTCTCCAGTCGTTTCTGAAGTATCTAAGTTCATAGATTCTTTGGGTGACTGGGTAAGACGCTCCAAAAGATGACGACGATGTACCAAGTTGTCTTTTTTTAGTCCAGCAGCAACTATCTCTGGCAAAAACTCTAAAGTTTGCTCTGCTATCGACTCGCGAACGGTCATGATACGCATAGCTAACTCTTTTCCTCTAGGCTGAGACATGATCTCGTTGAGATAAGCTTCTGCATCCCGCAACTTTCCCCCCGAAGAGTATTGTCTCAACCAAATAGATTCCCTAGGATTAGTTTCTGCTAGTTGAGCAATAACTAGCTGTACTGCTTTATAAGTCAAGAAATTTTGGACAACTTTAGCCGTATCTTTGGCAATATCTTTTGGTTGCATTTAGTTCAGAGTAATTCTGGGATCTTAAATTAAAGTTTTTATGTTCTTTAATTCTTAATCCCAAACTGACTATTGGCTGTTCATAAGTAACGGTTCTTGCTGCTTAGAGAGTATCTACGGCATCGAACTCAAACTTAATTTCTTTCCAAAGTTCACAAGCTGCTGCCAACTCAGGACTCCAGCGACAGGCTTCGCGAATTACATCATTACCTTCACGAGCTAAAGAGCGACCTTCATTACGAGCTTGAACACAAGCTTCTAAAGCTACACGGTTAGCAGTTGCTCCAGGAGCATTACCCCAAGGGTGCCCCAAAGTACCACCACCAAACTGTAGACAAGAATCGTCACCAAAGATTTCTACTAGCGCAGGCATATGCCATACGTGGATACCACCAGAAGCGACAGGCATTACACCAGGCATCGAAGCCCAATCTTGAGTGAAGAAGTTACCGCGAGAACGATCTTCTTCTACATAGTCTTCACGCATTTGGTCTACAAATCCAAGAGTGATATCACGTTCACCCTCTAACTTACCGACAACAGTACCAGAGTGAAGGTGATCGCCACCAGACATCCGTAAACATTTAGCTAACACGCGGAAGTGGATACCGTGGTTTCTTTGACGGTCAATTACAGCGTGCATTGCACGGTGAATGTGCAATAGTTTACCATTTTTACGACACCACTTAGCCAAAGTAGTGTTGGCAGTAAAACCACCTGTTATGAAGTCGTGCATAATAATGGGAGTACCAATTTCTTTGGCAAACTCGGCACGCTCCATCATTTGCTCGCAGGTAGCAGCAGTTACGTTGAGGTAGTGTCCTTTTACTTCGTTAGTTTCTGCCTGAGCTTTTTCAATGGCTTCTTGCACGAACAAAAAGCGATCGCGCCAGCGCATGAAAGGTTGGGAGTTAATGTTTTCGTCATCTTTGGTGAAGTCTAGACCACCACGAAGACATTCGTAAACCGCACGACCGTAGTTTTTAGCCGATAGACCCAATTTTGGTTTGATAGTACAACCTAATAAAGGACGACCGTACTTGTTCAACAAGTCTCTCTCTACAGTGATTCCGTGAGGAGGTCCTTGGAAAGTTTTCATTAAAGCTACGGGAATGCGAAGATCTTCTAGACGTAATGCCCGTAGAGCTTTAAAACCAAATACGTTACCTACCAAAGAAGTCAGAATGTTGGTTACAGAACCTTCTTCAAACAAGTCCATGGGATAAGCAACAAAGCAGAAATACTGATTGTCCTCTCCAGGAACGGGTTCGACTTCATAGCAACGACCTTTATAGCGATCGAGGTCGGTTAAACCATCTGTCCATACTGTTGTCCAAGTACCTGTAGAAGATTCCGCAGCAACAGCAGCAGCACATTCTTCAGCGGGGACACCAGGTTGGGGAGTCATACGGAAACAAGCCAAAAGGTCTGTGTCCTTGGGAGTGTAGTCTGGGGTGTAATAGGTCAGGCGATAGTCTTGTACACCAGCATTAAACCCAGCAGTTGTCTTGGTTGCCATGTTCGGTCATTCCTCCATAAATAAAACGCTTAATTTTTTCTAAATAGAGCCAGTTTGACTCCGCTGTTTCACGGCACAGCCTACGCTGAAAGGGTGCTGTCTGCATGAGGTTTTCACACAGTCGAGCTGCCCTCATCGGCTTTCGCAGTCACTTAATCACTTAATCTAACCAGACTCTATATACCGTTAAAAATCAGTAGAAAATTTTGCAGTCCAAAAAATCGTTTTTGAATAGCACAATAAGCTATTTGTTCGGCAATTTCTTATGCTAATACCATAGCATGAATGTTAAGCCTTTATATTTATTTTTGACTATACATCGATTGGTTTATTTTTTGCCTTACATTAATTTAACTAATCAATATTTGAATACACTATTGGCATAGTTAAGAATTATTAATATTTTCTTTATTTAGTTGTTTTGTAAGAGTTTTTCTGATCGATAAACTCAATTTGTTTTCCTAAGCATATTTACTTACCAAGTAAGAAAAAATTAGCTAGATATGATGCAAAAAAGGGTTAAAACCATCGATTTTCGGCAAAAAACCCTTTGAAAGCTTGCTTTCGCTCATAAAAAAAACGAGACGAATATGAGTCCGTATCGATTTACTTAGGGTTTGATAACTTTCAAACGTATTCTATTTAGATATACAACAATTACAGAACTTCAAACTTGGTAGTTTGACTTCTACGGGTTTGAAGAATGATTATTTTGGCTTTTGTTATGGGGAAATAAGGTTATCAAAAGCTCATTGATATAGACTTGTCCCACCACTGGAGGTTTTGATTTTTTGGGTTGTGTCTCGGCTGATGTTTCAACGTGCGGAATAGTTGAATTTTGCTCTTGAACAAAATCTTGCTTAACGCTTTGATTGGCTTGAGTGGCAAAATTATTATCAGATGCTTTTGAATTATTTTGCGGTGGTTTTTCTGAAAACTGACTATTATCGTTATTGTCTTTCGTATTTCGCTGGTCTTCAGAGACAATTTTACGAGAAATATCGCCAATAATCGAGCCTGGTTCAATTACGACCATTGCTGCTATGTCTTGGTGAAAGACTGTGGTTGAAGTGCCAACACAGGCGTTTTTGCCAATCTTACTTTTGCCGATTATCAATACTCCAGAACCCAAAATAGCACCACTTTCTATTTCAATTGCTCCTTGATGAGCATTGATAATTACTCCCATGCCAATGCAGACATCCGCACCAATAACAATACTGCTGTCAGGTGCAGCTTGTAAGATAACTCCTGGTGCTAAAGACGCTGTCGGATGAATTTCAACATCACCGCTAACACGTATATCCTGATTCAAAATAGGTTGCGGAGGTGGTAAGTAAATCATGGAAAAAATGTCTTGATGACTGACAGACGAACAGCTGCTTCCTGGACAAACAACCGCTCCCCTGTTTTCTAAAATATGCAACCTGTAAAGTTTTAGCTTATGGTCGTTGAATAATCGTTTCTGCTACTCTTCTTTTAGTTTTAGGATCGATTCCTAGCAAACGAACATATTCACCATCATGATCGGCTAAAGCGACTTTTAAGGAGGCAACTACATCCAGTTCATGGCGACTGTCGATAGTGGCGCAGCTTTTCCAAGATTTGGTTTTAAAGCGTCTTTTATCAGCATATTCTGTACCGATTTTGTAGCCAGCAGCTAATAGGGATCTTACTTCTCGAATAGCATCATCGCTTAGTTGTTTTTGGCTGAAGTCATTGTAGTGAGCAGGACGGCTATTTTTCCTGTCGTTGTTTGTGTAGTCTGCTACAAAGTAGCCTCGATCCTTGACATTTTTATTACCGTTACCGTTACCGTTACCGTTGCCATTACCTCTAGCTTTGGGATTGTCGCTAGGTCTTTGGATAATAGTTTCTGCCACTCTACGTCTTGCTTGAGAATCGATGCCCAACATCCGAACGTATTCACCCGAATGTTCCACCAAACAGTCTTCTAAAGCAGCAACTACTTCTGATTCGCGATGACTGTCGATGGGGGAACAGCTTTTCCAAGATTTGGTTTTAAAACGACGTTTATCGGCATGTTCTGAGCCAATTTGATAGCCAGCAGCCAATAAAGAACGAATTTCTTGAACTACCTCTGAATCTAAGCTACCGCTCCCACCATTGCTGCCGTAGCTAGAACCGTTACTACTATAGCTATTGCGACTACTACCAGATTTCCAATTTCTTGTAGCCTGTACTGGAGTTCCCCCAGGACGATGCACGATAATTTCAGCCATTCTTCTTTTGGCGTGATTGTCAGCAGCAACTATGCGAACGTATTCATCAGGGTATTCGGCAACAGCCCGTTCAATAGCATTGAATACCTTATTACCACTGCCTTCAACCTGCCCGACCGTTAACCAAGACTTGGTTTTGAAGCGACGTTTGCTGGCACGTTCAATACCAATGCTACAGCCTTGACTAATCAAGCTACTAATTTGCTCTGCAACATCACCACCTAAGCTACCAGTAGTGTTTGCGCCGTAGCTAGTAGAGCGATTCCTCCCTCCGCGATTTCTACCCCTGTTATGGGTAGCAATAGTTTTGACTGTTCCCTCTCCTGGGGTGTCCTCAGGTCGCTGAACGATCATTTCTACTACTCTTCTTCTAACCTTGGGGTCTACCCCAATCAGCCTGACATATTCTCCTTGGTATTCGCGCAGCACAGAATCCAATTCACCCAGCACCTGACCTTCCTTACGGCTGTCGATCCGCTCCCCAGTGAGCCAAGATTTGGTTTTGAAACGACGACGGTTGGCGTGTTCGGTGCTGATAATACAGCCTTGCGCTAATAGCGATCGCACTTGGTTTTTAATATCTGAATTTAAACTCATATTCCCTACTGAATTTATATAATCATTCTTCTTATTGACATGAGGCTTCACCCTTAGGTCTGGGTCTTGCTGATTGCCTCTGTAAGCTTGAGGATGGACGCAGGCTTCATCGTCGGCACAACGGTAGCCAGCCAAAAGAGCTTCATTAACCTCGACAACGTGGTTAGCAAATGCGCGATCGCTATCTATAACGTCTGGTAAACGTTCTGCCTGCTGCTGATTGACGATCACCGCACCCGATGGGATATACTTCCCTGGAGGAATTTCCACATCCTGAATTAGAGCGTGCATCATCACAATGCAACCATCTCCTAACTTGGCGTTAGACACCGTGGAGCGAAAACCAATAAAGCATTTATCTCCGATATAGGCAGGTCCATGAATTAGTGCCATATGGGTAATACAGGTATTTCTGCCAATCCAGACAGAATACTTGTTACCATCATCACCAACTACCCGACCCTTTTCCAGACCGTGAATTACGACACCATCTTGAATATTGCTATGTTCACCAATATAGAAAGGTGTTCCTTCGTCGGCTCTAATAGAACTACCAGGAGCAATGAAAACGTTGGCTCCTATTCTCACATCACCGATTAGACGGGAGAAAGAATGTACGTAGGCAGTTTCATCTATCTTTGGTGTTGCTAAATTTTTCGACCAGGGAGTCTGGGGAGCCGCTTTAGTGCGGACTACCATTTTTTTATTCCTCCTAAACTAACTCGATTGTCTTGTCTGCTAACGAACTTGGGCTACATTTTGATTTGCTCAGGCAAAATACTTGTGCCTACTCTAGCTTTACGACAAACGCTCTACGTCTTTTTTGCTATAGAGTGCGTTGCGGTCAACGTTAACCGTATCAATAATGCCAACGATGGTAGCATCCAGTGGTTTGGATTCTTGACCAGCTTCAACGCGAGCAGCACTTCCTCGACTAACCAAGACCCACTCACTGACACCAGCACCAATTAAGTCCCCTGCTACCTCATATTTCGGTAGAAGTTGTCCTTCTTCATCAATATATTGAACCAAGAGCAATTTAATTCCTCTCATACTGGGAACTTTGTGAGTGCTAACTACCGTGCCACGAACTTGGGCTATCTGCATACCATGTTGCCTAAATTGATGTTGCCTTAATTAGTTCTATGGTCTTCTTAAGGGACTGGGATTGACGCTTTCGCGGAATTGCTCTACTGCTTCGGTATAGCGGATTGGCAAAACGTATTCTAAGTTTTCGTGTGGACGAGCAATGATATGAGTTGATAGAACCTGACCGCCGTTTACTCGGCTAACGTTTTCGGTTCCCGCAGAGACTGAAGCCTGTACTTCCGAGACATCGCCACGGACGATTACGGTGACGCGACCTGTACCAATTTTCTCGTATCCTACCAGGGTTACTCTGGCTGCTTTGACCATGGCATCTGCTGCTTCTACTACCGCAGGAAAGCCCAAGGTTTCAATCATTCCAACTGCAATTGACATATTTTTACTCCTGAATTTTGTTTAAGTTATGCAATCTCTTTTACTATCAAAGAGCGATCGCCTAGTTCAACTAATTATTAACTCTGAAAACAAGCTATTCGCTTGTTTTCCCGTTGGTTAATAGGTGCGGAATTGTTCTACTTCTTCGGTGTAACGAATTGGCAAAACATATTCTAAGTTTTCGTGGGGACGAGCAATGATATGAGTCGATAGAACCTGACCGCCATTTACTCTAGTCACATTTTCTGTTCCCGCAGCAACAGAAGCCTGTACTTCCGAGACATCCCCACGGACAATTACGGTGACGCGACCTGTACCAATTTTCTCATATCCTACCAGGGTCACCCTGGCTGCTTTGACCATCGCATCTGCTGCTTCTACTACCGCAGGAAAGCCCAAGGTTTCAATCATTCCAACTGCAATTGACATATTTTTACTCCTGTACAGCTAACTCTCAGGCTAGCTATGTTCTACTAAATTTACTGTCGTCTAATTTCTAGATTTAGATAATGAATTTGATTTTGAAATCATTAATAAGCGCGGAACTGTTCTACTTCTTCGGTGTAGCGAATTGGTAGAACATATTCTAAGTTTTCATGGGGGCGAGCAATGATATGAGTAGACAGTACTTCACCACCATTTACTCTCTTAACAGACTCCATTCCCGCAGAGACTGAAGCCTGTACTTCCGAGACATCCCCACGGACAATTACGGTAACACGACCTGTACCAATTTTTTCATATCCTACTAGGGTAACCCGTGCTGCTTTGACCATAGAGTCCGCTGCCTCTACTACTGCTGGAAATCCCAAAGTTTCGATCATTCCTACTGCGATAGACATTTTCTTATCTTTTCCTCTTAAAATCGGATCCCCAATCAGGGCAAATAGCTAGATAATGAAGCAAAAAGCCCAACCATAAAGGCTTGCCATATTTCTCCATTTTCCAGCATGGCTACTAAACAAAAATTTCTAGGCTCATAAAATAACTACGAGTTTCACTATTTTGAAGGTTAAACCAAGAGTTAGCCTGAACTAGCTATGCTCAACAATACCGAACCATAAAAATTTTAGTATTGGCTAATTTAATCACCTATGATCAAGCATAAATAACCTTGACTCCTTTGACAACATAAAACATGATTATATTTTTTAATTTGATTGTTCATAAGAATTAATACCTGCCAAAAAATAAATTTTGCTCCTGGTCAATTTTCCCCTAACAGAGGCTCAATATGTACTTTTTATAATTTTTTTATATTGTTTGCTTTAAAAGGTATTTGTTGCTGTATAATCATTTACATTTAGCAATTTTTGTCATTGATTTGGTCAGAAAACTCTATTGTCAAAGTCTTATTAGATCGAGCCTGCAAAGTTTGACCTTAGTTAACTAATAAGTCAGGTTGTCAAAATGCTAAAGCATAATTGGCATGGTCTCACGGGTTACTCAGTTCGGGCTAAAAGTCTAAAAAGACCTGGTTTTGTCAAAAGGTAGACGCTACAAAAGACGATAAGTTGCTTATGCCGACAAGCATCATAATTTAAACTACAGCATATTGCTCTGAGAAACTTGAACTATAAAGATAACTATCGGTCATCTCACCTCATAAAAGACTGTCTGAATAGATAATTGGTTGATCTCAAATAGTATTTAAGGGCGTGATAGCTGGTAAGATTAGGTCTCAAAGGAGAACAAAAAATATGGTTGGCATGATTGCTAATATCTTGACTAGCTAAATTATTCGTAACTATAAATTTTGGCGTTGTAAATTACCCTACAGTTTGAATGACTGACTTTTTATTAGAAAATTCTTGGGTAATACCTATATATAGCCTGGTAGGTGCAGTTATTACCCTGCCCTGGTCTTTGGGTATTATTCGCAAGACAGGTCCTCGCCCAGCAGCCTATATCAACATTTTGATGACTCTGGTGGCGTTTGTTCATGGCACGATAATTTTTAATCTTATTTGGGCAAAACCAGCTAGACAGTTTGTATTTCATTGGCTGCAAGTAGCTGACCTAGATCTTGTGTTGTCATTTGAGCTGTCTCCCGTAAGTTTTGGAGCTTTAGAACTGGTGACGGGGATTAGCCTGTTAGTGCAGATTTATGCTCTAGGGTACATGGAAAAAGACTGGTCTTTGGCTCGTTTCTTCGCCTTGATGGGGTTTTTTGAAACGGCTTTAGCAGGGTTGGCTTTGAGCGATTCTCTGCTGTTAAGCTATTGCCTACTAGAAGCTCTGACTTTATCAACTTATCTTTTGGTGGGCTTTTGGTATGCTCAACCTTTGGTAGTCACGGCTGCAAGAGATGCCTTTTTGACCAAAAGAGTAGGAGATATTGCTCTGTTGATGGGAATAGTCGCTCTTTCAAGCTATGGTGAAGGACTAAATTTTTCTCAGCTAGAAACTTGGGTAGAAGGACATCAGCTCAACCCTACGGTATCTGCTTTGTTGGGCTTGGCTTTGATTGCTGGACCGATTGGTAAATGCGCTCAGTTTCCCCTCAACCTCTGGTTGGATGAGGCGATGGAAGGACCGAACCCCGCGGGAATCATGCGTAACTCGATTGTAGTTTCGGCTGGGGCTTATGTGTTAATCAAGCTGGAGCCAGCAACAACCCTTTCCCCAATTTCTGCCGATGCCTTAATTATTGTGGGTGCGGTAACGGCGATTGGGACATCCTTGATGGCGATCGCCCAAATTGATATAAAGCGAGCTTTGTCTCATTCGACCAGTGCCTATTTGGGGTTGGTATTTATTGCCGTAGGACTGAGACAGGTTGATATTGCTTTTTTGTTGCTGTTTTCTCATGCGATCGCCAAGGCACTACTATTTATGAGTGCTGGCTCGGTTATTCTGACGACCAACAATCAAAACGTTAGCGAAATGGGTGGGCTGTGGTCGAGAATGCCAGCAACTAGCCTGTCTTTTCTTGTAGGTGCAGCAGGATTAATCTCCTTTGCTCCCTTAGGTATGTTCTGGACTTACCAACGCTGGTTTAACGGGGCTTGGGATGTGGATTGGTGGTTATTAGGGATTGTGATGTTTGTCAATCTTTTATCTGCGGTAAACTTAACGCGACTGTTTCGGGTGATTTTTCTGGGTGAGCCTCAAGTTAAAACCCGTCGCGCCCCCGAAGCACCTTGGCAGATGTCAGTACCGATGGTTTCTTTAATGGTAGTTACTCTAATCGCCACCTTTGCTCCGATACACTGGTCTTTTTGGTTAAGTCCTAATATTCCTCTGTCCTTAGAACAGCCAACACTGGTTCATCAATATGCCATACCTTTGTTAATTGCCTCTGGTGCTTTAGGATGTGTTATCGGTTCGACGATCGGGGTGCGAAGAGCCTGGTCGAGGTCTAGCAACTTTACATTTCGCTTTTTCCAAGACTTGTTGGCTTATGATTTTTATGTAGAACAGCTATATAAAGTAACCGTAATTGCTGCGGTTTCTAACCTGGCTAAATTGACTTCTTGGATCGATCGCTATGTAGTTGACGGCGCAGTTAATCTAGTTAGTATCGCCACGATTTTTAGCAGCAATGCCTTAAAATACAACACTTCTGGACAATATCAGTTTTATATTGTCACCATCGTGCTTGGCGTAGGTTTGCTTCTATGGACAATGCTTAATGGTCAATGGTCGATGGTCACCAACTATTGGTCATCGGTTATGTAGAGATAATTTTTTTTTAATGCTCTTTGCTAAAAATAGCTTTTAATCGATATTTATTTAATCCTCTTGAGATAGCATGATGCTCAGTGCCTTAATCCTCATTCCTTTGTTGGGTGCAGTTATAATCGGCTTGGTACCTTTAAAAGGTAAAAGTCCCCGCAATATTGCCATAGTCACGGCAATTAGCGTTTTAGCTATTAGCTTAATACTTGGTTCTCAATTTGATCTGCAACAGCCAGGTTTGCAGTTTGCCGAAAATATTCCCTGGATTGAATGGATTGGTTTGAATTACCATCTGGGAGTTGACGGTCTTTCGTTTCCCTTGGTGCTGCTCAACAGTCTTTTAACTTTAATCGCCATTTTTAGCACCAGCACGACAATTGCCAGACCGAGACTATATTATGCCATGCTGTTGCTGCTCAGTAGCGGAGCTGCGGGGGCGTTTTTGGCTCAAGATTTGCTGTTGTTTTTCCTCTTTTATGAGCTGGAAATTGTACCTCTATATTTTTTGATTGCGATCTGGGGCGGGGCAAAAAGAGGTTATGCAGCAATGAAGTTTTTACTCTACACTGCTCTTTCGGGAATTTTGGTCTTGGCTTCTTTCTTGGGTTTAGTTTGGTTAACTGAAGCCAGCAGCTTTGATTATTTATCTTTGCGATCGCATACCTTACCTTTAAATGCTCAGCTATTACTGTTAGCACCATTACTAGTGGGAATATTTATCAAAATTCCTATTTTCCCTTTTCATACTTGGCTTCCCGATGCTCACGTAGAGGCATCAACCCCGATATCAGTGCTGCTAGCAGGAGTCTTACTAAAGTTGGGTACTTATGCTCTGTTGCGTTTTGGCGTAGGATTATTTTTCGACGGTTGGGTGTATCTGGCACCTTGGCTGGCAATTTTAGCTAGTGTTAGTGCTTTGTACGGGGCTTCTTGTGCGATCGCCCAAAAAGACATGAAAAAAGTAGTGGCATACTCTTCAATTGCTCACATGGCGTATATTCTACTTGCAGCTACCGCTACTACCCGTCTTAGCATGACCGCAGCAGTATTTCAAATGGTTAGCCACGGTCTGATTTCTGCCTTTCTGTTCTTACTGGTAGGCATGGTTTATAAAAAAACTGGCTCGCGAGACGTAGATGTTTTGAGAGGATTATTAAACCCAGAAAAAGGGCTTCCCGTAACGGGAGGATTAATGATTCTGGGCGTTATGGCAAGTTCTGGGCTGCCTGGAATGGTAGGATTTATCTCAGAATTTCTAGTATTTAGAGGCAGCTTTCCCATTTTTCCTATACCAACCCTTTTATGTTTAGTGGGGACTGGTTTAACGGCGGTTTACTTTTTGTTGGTTATCAATAAAGTCTTTTTTGGTCGCCTTACCGAGGGTTTAACTCAAATACCTCCCGTAAAATGGAAAGAACACGCTCCCGCCTTTGTACTGCTGCTGCTGATTATCGCCTTCGGCATCAAACCAGATTGGGTAACCCACTGGAGCGAACTACAGGCTATTACTCTGTTAACTAATGGCTGATTTTATCCCTTTAAACACAGTATCGAGAATTATTATAGATAATCATGGTTGGCATTTCCGTCAAACGTTCTAAATCCCTTTTAATCGAGCAATATATAGCCAAGCTAGAGCGGGGAGAAGCTTTGCTGGACGATTCCTCTCAAAACTTAGTAGAAGTTGTCGGTATTCTCAAAAGTTACGGCGTAGTTTTAGATGCCTATTCGATCAACCTATGCTACATAGCAAACACGCAATTTTTGAAGCTATTTCCTTTGTTCAAGTATTTTAATGGTCAGATAAATCCCAATAAAGTGGCTAAATTTGTCTGGCACGATCGCCTTAATTACGAATATGCTGAATACTGTATGAAAGCCATGTTTTGGCATGGTGGCGGTGGTTTAGATACCTATCTCGATACTCCTGAATTTGCTGCGGAAACCGAACGATTAGTCAAAGCTTATTTTAAATACAATCCCTTGATGCTGGCTCTACACAAAGCATTTAAAGACTTTCTCCCAGAGCAAATGCGCCAGATGGCTTACTACAGCGCACTGGGACAATTTTGGCGAGTAATGAGCGATATTTTTCTTAATCTATCAGATAGCTACGACCGTGGGGAGATTAAATCTATTCCCGACGTAGTTAAGTTTATCTTAGATGGCTTAGTAGCCGATGCCACCCGCCCGATTACCTATACAGTTGAGGTGCGCGGACAAGAATTTGACATTATCCCTAAAGCTGCTGGTTTAACCTTTCTCGCCGATACTGCCGTTCCCTATGTCGAGGCTATTTTCTTTAGAGGTACTCCTTTTACTGGTACAGTATCCTATAATGCTCAGGCTTATGAAATTCCCTACGACCCTGGAATGTTCAACTATGGGGCATTGTATGCCGATCCTTTACCTATTGGTGGTGCGGGTATTCCTCCTACATTACTCATGCAAGATATGCGCCACTTTTTACCAGATTATTTGCGCCAGCTTTATCAACACCAAAGCATTCGTGGTACGGGGGATATCCGAGTTCAAATTTGTGAAAGCTTCCAAAAATCGATGTTCTGCGTAACCACGGCAGCCGTTAAAGGATTAGCTCCCTATCCTTTGGACACCCAGAATTCCGAACAACAAGCAGCTAATCGCAAGTATCTCAAAGGCTGGCTCAATCGAATCTTAGAATCTCAATTGGTCAAGGTCAACAGTCAAATTCAGACTGAATTAAAACCCGTTTAGTTTTACTCGCCCTAAGCTTATTGGTATTAATAAGTAATTACTGTTTACCTACTACTTCTTGCTCCCTGTTTACGAACAGTTTGCTAATCTTGTTTCAACCAATTAACCGACTACGATAAAATTTAGACATGGGGACAAAAGCTCATTTCTATTGCCTCAGCAGTTTTCCACAATTCACAACAATTTTAATTGATGACAAAAACAGCATGGGTTTTTCCAGGACAGGGTTCTCAGACGGTAGGAATGGGAATAGATTTACAGGATACTCCTACTGGAAGAGCTAAGTATGAAATTGCCAACGATATACTAGGTTGGTCTGTATTGGATGTTTGCCAAGGAGATGAAACGACCATAGCTCGGACTCTCTATACTCAGCCTTGCTTGTATGTTGTCGAATCAATCATGGTAGACCTGTTGGTAGAAAAAACTGGCTTACCTCAGTTAGTGGCAGGTCATAGTTTGGGTGAATACGTAGCCTTGTATGCAGCAGGGGTATTTGATTTTGAATCGGGATTAACCCTAGTCAAAAAACGCGCTGAATTGATGGATCGTGCTGCTGGGGGCAAAATGGCTGCCTTAATGAAATTTGACCGCGCTGAACTAGAGACAGCTTTAAGCCAAAACCATGATGTAGTACTAGCAAACGACAATAGCGCAGCACAGGTAGTTATATCAGGTACTCCAGAAGCCGTAGCAGATATTCTAGATCAAGTTAAAGCCAAACGAGCGATGACGTTGAATGTATCGGGTGCTTTTCATTCACCTTTGATGCAAGAGGCTGCGTCGCAATTTTCTACGGTGCTAGACTCAGTTAATTTTAATCATGCCAAAGTTCCAGTAATCTCTAATGTCGAGCCAACCCCCGCCACTAGCCAACAGGAGTTAAAACAAAGACTAGTCAGACAAATGACTGGCTCGGTTCGTTGGCGAGAAATTATGCAGCGGTTCTCTCAAGAAGAAGTAACCAAGGTGATTGAAGTAGGACCTGGAAAAGTATTGTGCGGTCTAATTAAAAGAACCTGTAGCGAAATTGAGTCAGAGGCGATTGGCACGCTAGAACAATTAAACGCCAAAAACTAAGTAATGTCCTGTATTCTTTGATCTACTATTCTTTGATCTACTATTCTTTGATCTACCCAGCGTTTAGCATTTCTAATCGCTAGTTTGGTCGTGACAGCACAGGGAACAGCCACCGCGCTACCGAGACTATAATCTACCCAAGCAGTATATATATTTTGTCCTTGCCATCGATCGCGAGAAATCTTGATTTCAAAATCTTGATACACAAAGGCTAAAATGACGTTGGGATAATCTGGGTCTATCATGAATGCTAATTAAAATTATGTCAGTTGAATCAGTTAGCTAAGATTGTATATCGTTTGCTGCTGATTATCAGTAGCAATAGCTTCTAGCCAACGATATTTATTAAATTTTACGCTCTTTCTATAAGTCGTTCAACTTCGATCTAAGTCTGTTTGAGAGAATTATTTACTAAATTTATAATTCAATCAAATTGATAATTTGTAGAACTCAACAATAATATTATATTAGAAGTATTATAAAAAAATTTTAACTATCAGTTAAATAATTGATTCACAATTTGGGCAATAAAGAAAGGTATTATATCTTTCGACAGATAGCATTTTGTAAGACTGATTGATAGATTAGAAAGCGTATAAATCACTTCGATTTGTTTCTTATCTGAGAATGAGAATATCAAATCTATAACAAGATATTTTGAACAAAGCATATTCTTCATCTGCACTTTTATCTTAAAACTTGTAGTTAATTTAACCTACAAAAAAATGAGCTAAATTGAAAAACTACACAACAATGACAGATAATTTGTTGACTCGCGGGCAACTAGAAAGGAAATTATCGCAGGAAATTCAAGCATTTTATCGTTATCATTTAGGACACCGACCATCTAAAGTTTCTTGTCAACTTTTTAATAGTAAGTTGGCGGTAATCGCAGAAGATTCAATCACCAATGTAGAGCTAATACTATGAAAAGAGAAGAAAAACAACTTAGCTGAGAAAGTTCGTTCTGATTTAGATAAAGCGATTAGACCCAAGTTAAAGCTGTTAATTGAAGAAATCACTCAGGTTCAGGTAGTCGATCTTTTGAGTAATGCTACCTTAAGTACGAGACGCACAGGAATTATTGTGATCTTAAGCAGTACACCTAAAGTTCGCAATCATTAGAAGATACCTCAAGATCGTTTTTGTTTAATCAAATAACTTTCTCGAATAAAAAAGGTGGGTCAAATTAATAACCCACCTTAATAATTTACCTACTGCTTGTTGCTGGTTACTTATTTGGCTAAGATCTCTGCCGATAAACGTTTGAAGACAAGTCTTTCACCTTCGACATCAACAAATATCGTGTCACCAGGCTGATATTCTCCTCGTAGGATCGATTTGGCGATCGCCGTTTCTAAATAACGAGAAATCGCACGTTTGAGGGGTCTTGCACCGTATACGGGGTCGTAACCCAAATCCGCGAGAAAATCTAGACCAGCATCGGAGATTTTTAAAGCTAGTTTTTGGTCTTCCAAACGTTGTTCTAAGCCTTTGATCTGTAGCTGAACAATATTGCGTAACTGTTGTTTGACGAGGGCATGGAAGATAATAATCTCATCGATCCGATTGAGAAACTCTGGACGGAAACTGTCCCGCATTGCAGCCATGACTCGCGATCGCATTTCCTCATATTGAGTATCATCCCCCGCCACATCCAAGATGTACTGCGAACCAATGTTACTAGTCATGATAATGATTGTATTGGTAAAGTCTACAGTACGACCTTGAGAATCGGTAAGTCTACCATCATCGAGAATTTGCAGCATGATGTTAAATACGTCGGGATGGGCTTTCTCAATTTCGTCAAACAGAATCACCGAATAGGGACGACGGCGGATCGCTTCGGTTAGCTGTCCCCCTTCGTCGTAACCAACATACCCTGGAGGCGCACCAACTAAACGGGATACGGAATGTTTTTCCATATATTCCGACATATCGATGCGAACAATCGCCTCTTCGGTATCAAACAGACTTTGTGCCAGGGCTTTGGCTAGTTCGGTTTTACCTACCCCAGTAGGACCGAGGAAAATAAAGCTAGCAGTAGGACGCTGGGGATCTGCCAAGCCCGCACGAGAACGCTGAATCGAATCGGCAACGGCGGTTACGGCTTCTTCTTGTCCGATTACTCGTTCGTGTAGTTCCGACTCTAGGTTAAGCAGCTTAGATTTTTCCGACTCGATTAGTTTCTTGAGGGGTATACCAGTCCACTTGGCAATAATTTCGGCGATATCCGATTCTAAGACCTCTTCACGCAGGAGAGAGTTGCCTGTAGTTTGTTTTTCTGCCAGCTTTTGCTCGATTTCGGCAATTTCTTGCTGTAGTTGAGTTAGCTTGCCATAGCGCAGTTCCGCAGCACGATTGAGATCGTAGTCACGTTCGGCTTGCTCAATTTCGAGATTAACCGCGTTAGTTTCTTCTTTTAGCTGGCGAATCTGGTCGATTACTTCTTTTTCCGACTGCCACTGGGCGTTGATTTCCGATTGCTCTTCTTTGAGGTTTGCCAGTTCTTTTTCCAGCTTTTCTAACCTTTCTTGGGAAATAGGATTATCTTCTTTCTCTAAAGACAGTCTTTCCAT
Organism: Pleurocapsales cyanobacterium LEGE 10410; assembly: GCA_015207195.1. Classification (GTDB taxonomy): domain Bacteria; phylum Cyanobacteriota; class Cyanobacteriia; order Cyanobacteriales; family Xenococcaceae; genus Waterburya. The sequence continues at coordinate 9,937 of JADEXJ010000044.1, read as the reverse complement.
CTCTAGCTGAAGAATTTTGCGATCTACTTCGTCCAACTCTTCGGGTTTAGATGTAATCTCCATCTTGAGTTTGGCAGCAGCTTCGTCCACCAGGTCGATCGCCTTGTCGGGCAAGAAGCGATCACTAATATAGCGATTAGATAGAGTAGCAGCAGCAACTAGGGCGGTATCGGTAATAGTTACCCCGTGGTGTCCTTCATAACGTTCTTTGAGTCCTCGTAAGATAGAAATAGTATCGACCACGTTGGGTTCGTCTACCAACACGGACTGAAAACGTCTTTCTAAAGCTGCGTCTTTTTCAATATATTTACGATATTCATCTAGGGTAGTCGCGCCAATACAGCGTAGTTCTCCCCTAGCCAACATCGGCTTGAGTAGGTTGCCTGCATCCATCGACCCTTGGGCTGCCCCCGCACCGACGACGGTATGAATCTCATCGACAAACAAGATAATATTACCTTCAGACTCGGTAACTTCTTTGAGTACGGCTTTGAGTCGTTCTTCAAACTCTCCTCGCAGTTTTGCCCCTGCAATCAAAGCACCCATGTCTAAAGCAACTACCATGCGATCGCGCAGAGATTCGGGAACGTCACGGTTGATAATCCGTTGAGCCAAACCTTCGACAATCGCTGTTTTACCAACCCCAGGTTCGCCAATTAAGACGGGGTTGTTTTTAGTACGACGGGATAATATTTGGATAGTACGGCGAATTTCCTCATCTCGACCAATTACGGGGTCTAGCTTACCTTCTCTGGCAAGCTGAGTTAAATCCCGTCCATATTTTTCTAATGCCTCATACTTGCCTTCGGGGTTTTGATCGGTTACTTTTTGCTTTCCGCGCACCTGTTTAATAATTTCCTTGAGTTTTTTTTCAGTTAAACCTACTTCCTGTAGTAGTTTACGTCCAAAGCGATCATCCTGGGCAAAGCCCAATACTAAATGCTCGATGGATATATAGTCATCGTCAAATTCGGTACGATATTTTTCTGCCCGATCTAGCAGCGCGTCTAAACTACGACCTAAAAACACGCTACCGCTAGGGTTGCTTACTTTTGGTTGACTTTGAATAAACTGGTCAACTTTTTTCCGTAGCAACTGTACGCTAACGTCAGCCTTGTTAAAGATACTGCTGGCTAAGCCTTCATCTTCAATTAAAGACTTAAACAGGTGTTCTGTCTCTACCTGTTGCTGCTGATTTTGTTTGGCGATATCTTGAACATTGGCGATCGCCTGCCAGGATTTTTCGGTAAATTTTTGTGGATTGGTTGGTTGCATATTTTCTTCTCACCTAAATGGGAAATAAAAAACTTTGATAATTCGATTTATCAGTAAAAAATATTTGCCTAATCTATACTATGGGGGAATATGTGGTTCTTAAGCTTGTTGACTGTAGATAGCCAGGGATTGAGGAAGTTTACTGGGGAATTTAATCTAATTTAATTTTAACGAGAACTATCTTGGAGGTTAGGTAGGATAGCCCAACCGCCCGATTCTGGTTTTCCCAATTTTTGGCTGGGGTGGCGGAGATAACAGAAAATGCCAAAGGTATTGTTTAGACTTTTTGTCAGGATAATTTCCGCTATGATGCTTATTAAACTGTAGGGAATAAATTGACCTTAGCTACCATTTTGCCCTACCCCATCTCGACCTGAGTTGAAATAAATTATGAAAACCTCTTCCGAACCAACAGCCAATCCAACCGTTCCTGCTAGTAGTTCGGGATTAGGAACTTTTGGTGGGGTTTTTACCCCCTCAATTCTGACAGTTCTCGGCGTAATTATGTACCTGCGTTTGGGATGGGTAGTGGGTAACGTGGGTTTATTAGGAACGCTGATCATCGTTACTCTCTCTACGGCGATTACTTTGCTCACTGCCTTGTCAATCTGTGCGATCGCTACAGATCGGGTTGTCCGCGTTGGTGGGGCATACTATATGATTAGTCGTTCCTTGGGGATTGAAACAGGTGGGGCGGTAGGAATTCCCCTGTACTTTGCTCAGGCTCTATCAGTCGCTCTCTACACTATTGGTTTTGCCGAAAGCGTAGTTAGTTCCTTCGGAAATCTCAATCAACTTTATGTGGCACTGATTACCACTGTTGCCGTTGCAGTTTTGGCTCTTACCTCAGCGAAATTAGCGATTAAAGCTCAGTATTTTATTATGGTGGCGATCGCCCTGTCTTTAGTCTCGCTGATCTTTGGTAAGCCCATAGAGCCGACGGAAATTGAGATGTGGGGCAGCAGTAGCGGAGCATCTTTTTGGGCAGTTTTTGCCGTATTCTTCCCTGCGGTAACGGGCATTATGGCAGGAGTAAACATGTCTGGAGATCTCAAAGATCCGATTCGTTCGATTCCTACAGGTACTTTAGCTGCTGTGGGTACGGGCTATGTAATCTATATGCTGTTGCCAATTTTGCTGGCTTCTAGGGCATCTGCGACAACATTAATTGACAACCCCTTAATCATGCAGCGAATGGCTGTTTGGGGACCTTCCATTTTACTTGGAGTCTGGGGAGCAACCTTGAGTAGTGCGATTGGTAGTCTGCTAGGCGCACCTCGAATTGCCCAAGCGTTAGCTAGAGATCGAGTATTACCTGGCTGGTTGAGCTGGTTGGGTAGGGGAAGTGGACAAGATGACGAACCCCGCTTAGGTACTATTTTGACCTTGGGAGTAGTTATTGCAGCGGTATTCATCGGCAAACTTGAGCTGATTGCTCCAGTCTTGAGTATGTTCTTTCTCACCACCTATTTGGTATTAAACATGGCTGCGGGTATTGAAGGTTTTTTACAAAGTCCTTCTTTTCGCCCTGCATTTCGCGTCCATTGGAGCTTATCCCTGTTAGGTGCAGTCGGCTGTTTGGCGGTGATGTTTTTAATCAATCCCGTAGCGACAGTATTGGCTGCAATTGTGGTAGCGATAATTTTTTTCTGGCTACAGCGCAGGCAACTGCAAACTACCTGGGGTGATACCCGCAGGGGAATGTGGATGACTCTGATGCGGACGGGAATTCTTCAGGTTGAGCGCGAAGAAGATCCCAAGAACTGGCGACCAAATATTCTAATTTTGTCTGGCGCACCGACCAAACGCTGGAACTTAATCGAACTGGCTGATAGTCTGACTCAAAATCGAGGATTGATTACGGTTTCTAGTGTTTTGCCCGTGGGTTCTCGTTCGGTTCAACAGCAATTCAAAATGGAAGGAACAATTCGTGAATATATAGATAAGCAAGGGGTTCAGGCTTTGGTACGTCTGGTTACTGCTCCCAATCTGTTTGAAGGTGCATCAAAACTCTTAGAAACCTATGGCATTGGTCCATTAATTCCCAATACTTTTCTTCTGGGTGCTAGCTCTAATCCAGAACATCTAGAATCCTACTGCAAACTAATTACCAAAATTCATATCAGTCAACGCAACGTGATTGTCCTTCAAGAAAACACCCACCATGGCTTTGGTTTTCGCCAACAGGTCGATGTTTGGTGGGGTGGTTTAAATAACAATGGTGGTTTGATGCTGCTGCTGGCTCATTTACTTAGTTCCGATGTTGATTGGGATAAATCTCAAATAAATCTCAAGCTGGTGGTAGATGACGAGGAGGCAGCACAACCAGCCTATGAAAATGTAAATAATCTGGTTGAAGAGCTGCGGTTGGAAGTTGAAGTAAAGGTAATTGTTGGTAATAATCGACCCTTTCCCAAAATTCTACGTGAAACATCTCGACAATCCGACCTGATTTTTCTCGGCTTGCCCGAACCTGGGGAAAATTTTGTGCAAGACTATCAACGTTTAGTTTCCTGGACGAAGGGTTTACCAACGACGGTTTTTGTTCTCGCTGCTGCCGACTACGATTACGAAGAGGTACTTTCCGAGGATTTATAAACAAATAGTTATTTATGTTCGACACCAATGATATTAAAGATCAAGAAGCTCGCGATGGACTGTATGCGATCGACAATTACCTGTCGCTTTTAGCTCGGATCTTTCTTTCCGCTATCTTTATTTGGTCAGGTATCAATAAAATCATGCACCCGATTGCCACTCAGGAAAATATGTCCGCTCACGGGATGCCGTTAACATCAGTTTTTTTGGCTGGGGCGATCGCTTTAGAGATTTTGGGGGGACTTTCGGTTTTACTAGGAATCAAAACCCGCTGGGGTGCAGCCATGCTAATAATTTTTTTAATTCCTGCTACCTTGATTTTTCATACTGACTTTGCGACTGAACTAGAACAGGCGATGTTCTTGAAAAACCTAGCAATGTTGGGCGGGCTGTTGATGCTAATTCAATATGGAGGGGGGAATATGGTCTTGTTGAAAGCGGACGGCAACGGCGATCGCCACTCTAGGCTTTAAGATCGCAACACCTTTATTTGAAGTAGATGAGCGACGGCGATCGCCTAACTAATTATTCGTAGATATATAAAGCCGATAAAAAATTTTAGTCAATGAATTCTAGCTGGCGTTACATACCGCCTATTGAAGCATCAGGCGAAACACAGATGGCGATCGATCGCTATTTGTTAGAACAGCATCGTACCAAAAAACATCCTCCGACAATTAGATTTTATACTTGGCAACCTGCTGCTATTTCTCTTGGCTATCATCAACAAGAATATCCTGAGTTTTGGCAAAATTTGACCTGGCGAGGGCAGCCGATAAATATCGTGCGTCGTCCTACAGGAGGTAGGGCAGTTTTGCATCAGGGAGATTTGACCTACATGGTAGTAACATCTATTTCTCCTGGCAAACGTTTGGAAGTATATAAACAAATCTGTCAGTTTTTGCTCGCGGGCTGGCGATCGCTTGGGGTAAACTTAGACTACGGTACGGCTACTAAAGAATACATCCAACAGCAAAATTGCTTTGCCACCGCCACGGGTTCAGACTTAGTGACAGCAGGCAATAAAGTTATTGGTAGTGCGCAACTGCGACGGGGCAAGGCAGTATTACAACATGGCTCGATGATGCTTAATACAGACCAACAGCTCTATCAACAGGTGTTTGGCACTTGCTTGGAACAAAATCTTTTAGAGGTTATTTCACCAAAAAAAGATCGGTCAATCAGACATCAGGATGATTATCCCACTGCTAAAATAGTTAAGAGTTTAAGGCAAGCTGCGATCGCAAGTTTTAAGATTGATTTAGTAGAGCAATCTTTGTCTACGACCGAATGGCATGATATTGCCAATGATTTCTCTTGATTGAGATACTAAGATTATTAAAGTTAATTAAATCTATTCAGATATTATGAGCATAGTTAGTCAGGTCATCCTTAGAGCAGATGATGAACTTCGCTACCCCAGTAGCGGTGAACTAGAAGGCATTAAAAACTTTTTAACTACTGGCGAAAGACGGATGCGTATCGCCGAAACTCTAGCCAGCAGCGAAAAGAAAATCGTTGACAAGGCAGGAAAAGAACTTTTTAAGATGCACCCCGAATATCGTGCAGCAGGGGGTAACGCTTCTGGACAAAAACAATACAACCAATGTCTCAGAGATTTTGGCTGGTATTTACGCCTGGTAACTTATGGTGTTATGGCAGGAGACAAAGGACCAATTGAAAAGTCTGGTTTGATTGGAGTGAGAGAAATGTACAACTCCTTGGAAGTTCCCGTTCCTGGAATGGTTGATGCGATTCGCTGTTTAAAAAATGCAGCAATCGATCTTTTGAGTAAAGAAGACGCTCAAGAAGCTGGTCCTTACTTTGACTATATTATTCAAAGTATGTCCTAAGACGATTGTTTTATTCTGGTTAACTAGTATTAAAGTAGGTAATTGACTCTCCAAATGGGGTTAGTTGGTTTGAGGTGACTGCATCTGCTGGGTGCGATCCGCTTTTTATCAACTGTCAATTACCTATAATTATTTTTATGGTAAAGCTCAATAGAAAATCTCGGCTTTCCTTAATACTTTCCTCTTTCTTATTGCTTGTAACCTACGTTGTAGAAGGGTGGATGTATGGTCTGTGGATGGCTGAATTTTTAGAGTATGGAGTGATATTTAACCAGTTTGCCGACCAGGTACGCTATGGTATTCTTTACGGTGCTGCAATTACTGTAATTTCGCTTTTCGTGGTCATTCTCGCTTCTCCTTTTTCCCTGATGACCACCAGTCTTGATGGTTGGCTGAGATCGGATACTAGAGCTTTTTTATCAATTTTTGTTGGAGCCTTCGCCTTTGCGATTTTAGTCCAGCGGGTTGATTATTTTGCCCGATTTTTGGTGATGGTTTCGGCGGTGTTTTTAGTAAAATTAGATTTGCAGTTAGTTGGCTTGAGCCGTTGGCTTTGCTCCGTAATTCTGATTTTGCTCTGTTGGTTAGGATTTACAGGGGGTATACTGGCTTTCTATAGCTAGAGTTAATTAAAGTCTCAACCAGGAAGCTTAAATTTTATATGAGTAAGAAGAAAAATAAAACTTTAGTGCGGATTGTAACCTTAATCATCGGGTTGGGGTTTGCTGGTTCGTCCCTAGCGATCGCCTTGAGCAGCGTTTTTAGTAATAATAATTACAGTACCTCCTCGGAAAATGCGGGTGAGACTTCCCTAGAAGAACAAATTCAGCTACAGGTTCGCGGTTATGAAACAGTCTTGGCAAGAGAACCAAAAAATGTTGCTGCTTTGGAAGGATTGGCTCAAATCTACCTCCAAACCGATCCTCAAAAAGCTATTCCTACTTTAGAAAAACTCGTAGAATATTATCCCGAACAACAACAATACGCTGGTATTTTAGAAATTGTTAAACAGCAGGAAGCAAGTCAGTCTCCCGAAACAGAACCACCCCAACAAGAGGGACAGTAAGCTAAAAATTAAGCTTAGAGCTTGAAAAAAACCAAAGTCAAACATCTCTTAAAACTGCCGTAAGAAGCGCAAGTCGCTGTTGTACAGACGGCGAATGTCGTCAATTTGGTGTAATACCATGGCAAATCTTTCCACCCCAAAACCTGCTGCAAATCCCGTATATACTTCGGGATCGTAGCCAACAGCCTGGAGTACATTAGGGTCAACCATACCGCAGCCCATTACTTCTAACCATTTTCCCTGCCACTGTACATCTACCTCTGCCGAGGGTTCTGTAAAGGGGAAATAGCTGGTGCGAAACTGGACGGGGAGTTCATTACCAAACATTCGCTGCAAAAATACCTTGATTGTGCCTTTTAAGTCGGTAAATTTTAAACCGCGATCGATGGCTAAGATTTCTACCTGATTGAATACGGCTGAGTGGGTAGCATCTACCGTATCTCGACGATAGACTCTACCAGGCGCAATAATCCTGATCGGTGGTTCATTGTTTTCCATATAGCGAATTTGAACTGAAGAGGTATGAGTACGCAATAAGTTTCCTCCAGGTAAATAGAAAGTATCCTGCATATCTCTGGCAGGATGATCTGGGGGGGTATTGAGAGCCTCAAAATTATAATAATCCGTTTCTATCTGTGGTCCAGTAGCAACCGTATAGCCCAAACCAACAAAGATATCTAATACCCGATCTACTACGCCATTGAGAGGATGGACTCGACCCAAAGGACGGCGAACCCCTGGCATGGTCACGTCTAGAGTTTCCGCCTTAATTTGCGCCTCAATTTCAGCTTGCAGTAAATCCTGTTTACGCTGTTCGAGGCTGGTTTGGACTTCTTCTTTGACGACATTGGCTTGAGAACCAACTATAGGACGTTCTTCCGCGCTTAACTTGCCCATTCCTCGAAGAATTTGGGATAGCTGACCTTTTTTACCCAAATATTTAACCCTTAGCTGTTCTAGCTGTTCTAGGCTGTCTGTAGAGGCGATCGCATTTACGGCGGTCGTATTTAATTCTTTTAGTTGTTCTTGAATAGAAGTCATTGGGGGTAATTAATAATCTAAAGCGATCGTGCGATGGAACATACCATCACTAGCAATTATTATTATCAGACACGGCTCATAATAATATACCGAAATCTTTGTCCAAAAATACTAAGATCGTGGTTCTGGCTCGATTAAGAGATTGATCGTTTACCCTTCATCAGCTCTGTTACCGTTGAAAATGTCTCGATCGCCTTGAGTTTGATAACTTTAGCTGGATTAAATTGACTCTTAAGTCCGACATCAGTGTAATTTCCTGTCAGATCGACAAAGGAAAATGACTTGACCTCGTTTTTTTCCAGTAAAAACTGTGAATATGGAAGAGCATATATATTAGCTCCTAATGCCTCGGCAAAATATACGGCAAACGGAAAAACCAGCGTAGGCTCGTAGTTGGGAGAATGCTGCCAGACTGTTCTACTAAAATCATCTCCTCCAATCCAACCACCAACCCGAATCTTAGAAAATAGAGAGATTAGATCGATTGTGATTCCTTTCAAGGTATGGTCACCATCGATATAGGCAAAGTCTAGCTCGCCGTCTGATATATTTTCAATTACCTCGGTAGTTTTACCCCGCAAGATCGTTCTTTTGTCGGCTGCAAAACTAGTCTTTTCTTTGGTTTCTAATAAAAAACGCTCAAAAGTATCATTTTGTTTGTTGGCAGGTTTATTCCAGTCATCCAAATGTCGCCAGGGATCGATCATGTAATATTTTGCTATTGAATCACCCTCTCGAAGTAGCCAGGATGCAAAATCGCCTCGATAAACTCCTACCTCAGCCATATTTTTCACCTCAGCCAACTGAATAAAACGGAGCCATAAATCATATCGAGAGTTGGATTTTGCCACACACTGTTTAATAGTCTGCTCAATTCTATTCATTTATTTATTTATCCTGGTTAAAATTTCTATTTATTATCTAATAGCAGGTATTAATAAAAGTAACGGGTATATAGCCCTGTCGTTTGATATGCCATCCTCGGACAAAGGGCTTGCACCCCGAAGACGGAGTATAAACCCGCATGTAGGATAAACGAAGCGGTGACGGACAGGCAGCTAATTCTTAAGACAGGCTAGTGTTCACCAAAGCGATCGCCCTAACAATCACCAATTTCTAATATCCAACAATTGGACTTGGCAAACAGTATTAAACATCTCTTAAAGCCATTTTTTGCTATGGTTTGTAACAGCGATCGATTCTCAACCTGGCGGATAATTAATGGGCAATATTTTAATTAGCAACGATGATGGTATTTTTGCTTTAGGTGTACGTACTCTAGCGAATACTCTAGCTCAGGCTGGTCATCAGGTAACGGTTGTCTGTCCAGATCGCGAACGTTCGGCTACGGGACACGGTTTAACTCTCCATCTGCCGATTAGGGCAAAAGAAGTCGATTCTATCTTTGAAGATAACGTCGCTGCTTGGTCTTGTTCGGGAACACCTGCCGACTGCGTTAAGTTCGCTCTGAGTGCGGTATTAGAAACCCGTCCCGATCTGGTTTATTCTGGAATCAATCATGGTCCAAATTTGGGTACGGACGTTTTGTATTCTGGTACGGTATCCGCAGCGATGGAAGGAGCGTTAGAGGGCATTCCTAGCGTAGCGTTTAGTCTGGCAAGCTTTTCCGCCTTTGAGTTTCAACCTGCTGCCGATTTCGCCCTCAAGCTGGCGCAGCAATTGATAGATACAGATTATCCTAAACCCCCGTTGCTGAGTGTTAATATTCCTCCCGTAAAGTCTTCAGAAATAGCAGGAGTATTAGTTACCCGTCAGGGTTTACGACGTTATATTGAAAAATTTGCTCAAAGGTTCGATCCTCGTGGTAAAAGTTACTACTGGCTAGAGGGAGAAATTATTGAAGATATCGAACAGCCAGAAGATATTAATTTACCGCCCCATATTCTTACTGATGTTCAAGCAATTGGCGATCGCTATATTACTATTACTCCCCTGCAATATAATCTTACCGATGCCGAGATAGTTAAGCATCTACACGAACAGGATTTTTTTGGTTTGTAGGATTTAACTGTTCGCCTAAGCTGTCAGGTATTTAATTTGACGAGCGACCCACAGCCCCAATCGGGGCAAAGTCATGCTACGC
>JADEXJ010000268.1 GCA_015207195.1 Pleurocapsales cyanobacterium LEGE 10410 | reverse complement strand
TCTAAAAGAAAGTTGGTTAGATTTATATAGTAATGAAGAAAAAGTTGGTCATCGGGTTGAATAAATTATTTCTACCCACAGATTTCTCGTAACAATTAAAATAAGTTCTACTTACTTGATAGAGAACCAGTCACAATCCCCTATTCATAATCACTTTAGCCATAACTCAACACATCAATTTTTCTTGGTGCAAGATCTGAGTTTAACTTGATTAATTTATGCCGACAGGCAAAAAATCTAAATAGTACAAATACTCTACTCGTTATAACGGCACTTATAACGAGTACCCACGAGGTAAAACTCGTTCAAACTATTATGGGTATTAATATGCAGCAAACTTTTATTTTGATAAAATATAATTAAGTAACCAAACAAGTAACTAAAATTAAACTTGATGCTAGTCAACCTTAAAGCGATCGCTCATAAAGTCTCTGATGATGAGCTTTTGCAGCTATCGAGCGACAATCCAGAAACTAGATTTGAAACCACTAAAGAAAGAAAGCTCATAATTATGTCGCCAACTGGTAGTAATAGTGGCAGAAGAAATTCGAGTCTTATTGCTCAAATTTGGCTTTGGAACACTCAAACTGCGTTAGGAGAAGTTTTCGACTCATCTACGGGCTTTACCTTATCTAACGGTGCGGTTAAATCTCCCGATGTTAGCTGGATTCAACTGGAACGTTGGAATGAATTGACCCAACAACAACAGGATAAATATGCCCCTATAGATCCTGATTTTGTCATCGAACTAAAATCAACTACCGATAAATTAAGCAATCTACAGGAGAAAATGGCAGAGTATATCGATTGTGGTGTCAGATTAGGTTGGTTAATTAATCCGACAGACAAACAGGTCGAAGTTTATCGAATTGGATGCAGCCAAGAAATCTTAGATAATCCTATTGCTCTATCGGGAGAAGATGTTTTGCCAGGATTGACTGTAGACCTAACCAATATTTTGTAGATGCCCAAGACCATTAATCGTAAATGTGCCAGTTGCGCCAAGCTTCACATAGGCAAGTCTAGAGAGCAAACCTGTTGGGTAGAGGGTAAATGCAACAACACCCGTAATTATTACCGCACTCGCGATCGCAAATTAGAGGCTAAAAGACAGAAATATGCCGAAGATACTGGCAAGAGTTTACCTACCCAGTTTGAGATTGTTCCAGATACCTATCGAGCAGAGCTAGTTTTGTACGGCAACTCTCCCAACAAACTAGGTCAGGTTAGAGGTGGAGTCCAGGCGTTTCAGGTATTAATTTATCGCGGTAGCAATCTGGTATCGCAGTCTAACAGAGTAGCCTGTGCTGGTATGGTGCAATCAGATTTAGAAGAAGCGATCGATAAGGGGCTAGAGCAGATTAAAGAGCTATATGATATTCCAACATTTGGTAAGGTAATTTGGCGTTGAAAAATATTCTCAGTGGGCTGTTTATCCTTATTCTGCTACAATCTTACTTAAATCTTACCAAGGTAAAAAGGTAATCGATGGAAACCACTAAGTTGTCGAGCAAAGGTCAAATAATAGTACCTAAGTCACTTCGAGAAACACATCATTGGAAACCTGGACAAGAGTTTGTGGTAATGGATACGGACGAAGGAATTTTACTAAAGCCCAAGCAGGCGTTTAAGTCAACTAAACTCGAAGATATAGCCAATCGTCCGCCATACCAGGGTAAGCCGAAAACAATAGAGGAAATGAACGCTGCTGTAGATGAAGAAATCATCAGAAAATGGCAGCAATAGTGGCGATTGACACCTGCGTAGTAGTAAGATTGCTGACCAAAGATGACCTGGAGCAATATCAAAAAAGCTACAAGTTAATAGAAGAAAACCAAATATTTATATCAGATACGGTAGTTTTAGAAACCCAATGGGTCCTAAAAGCAGCATACAGCTATACGAAAGAACAGGTTTGTGAGGATTTGCGTTGGCTGTGTGGCTTAGACCAAATTCATTTAGAAAATTCATTGGCAGTAGCAGAAGCTATAAACTGGTATGAGTTAGGTTTAGACTTTGCCGATGCACTTCATTTAGCTAAATCCCAACAATATTCAGTGTTGTACACTTTTGATAAGGAGTTCATAAAAAGAGGGAGCGGTAAAGGTAATTGTAGACTCAAACAGCTTTAGCTATTGTTTTATTTCTCATTTCCGAAGCTTGTTTCAAACACCCTCTAAGCATGGTTGAGTCTTTTTATAGTCCAGAAATACTAACTTTTATCGATGCAGATAGTGAGTTTTATCAACCAATAACTCCTGATAAATTTGCCGTTGCTGGAGAATACTTTGCCGACCTCGCTCAAGTTCTAAACTACAGTAGCGATCGCTGGCTGAGAAATTGGCTCAATGAAAGTTATGGCAAAAATGAATACTGTGAGGTTTCTCACGATTGGTCAGATTGGTTAGGATCTAGGACCCAACAGTCGGTTAGCGTGACATTCTTATCTAAATATTTGCCACAGCCAAATAGTAGCAACAATTATCCCGACAATAGAAAAACTCCGAGTAAGATTGAAAGTGTTGACAACCCGAAGGGTTACGATTTAGATCGAGCTATTAATTTAGCTACTCCCGAAGACATCTCAATCTGGAGTAAAGCTGTTTTAGATCTAGTGCAACCTTCTAAGATTCCAATCTCGTTTGCCAAATTAATAACGCTTTCTCATCTCGAATCCGTCGAGATTTACCTGGGAATTTTTTTGAGCGATCGCTTTGTAATCATTAAAGATGACCGAAATGAATTTTATAGTGATTTTGCTGTTGCCTGCCGATAGTATCCAACGAAGCTAGAAACCCTATTTGAAACTCGATCCTCCTACTATGCTTGAATTCACTCCCGTATCTCAACCAGAAGTATTACCAGAAAGTCCCATAGAACTTGTCGAACCTAAAGGCAAAGGTTTGGATGAGGCTTTTGAAGAGTTTTTGGGGTTTGAGGTAGCTGATGGGGCAGCCTCGGTCGATACCATTAATAATTACAAGTCTCAAACTAAAATGTTCCTCCAGTGGTGTATCGATACTGAAGTCAACCCATTGCTGGCAGACAAAAGGCATATTCAGTTATATCGCAAGCATTTAATTGAAAAATATCAACCCGCCACTATTCAACTCAAGTTACAGGTAGTCAGAAGATTTTATGATGCTCTAATTGACAGTCAACTGGTCAAATTCAATCCTGCCGTCAACGTCAAAGCTCCAATTAATAAGCGTTCTAACGTTAAAATTCAGTATTTAGAATTAGAACAGCTTACTCTGCTATTGAAATTGGCAGCAGGAAATAGTCCCAAACAAAAACGCGATCGCGTCATCGTGGGATTAATGGCTTTGCAGGGATTGAGAACAATTGAGGTTCAGCGTCTGAGCTTTGGTGACTTTTCTCGTCAAGGAAAGAAAAATTTTATTACGGTTTCGGCTAAAAGGTCCCAAAGGAGAGATAAGACTAAGCAATCACGCTTTGCGTCATACCTTTGGTACTCAAGTTTACGCCAAGAGTAAAGATCTTCGTCTGGTACAGGATGCAATGGGTCACTCCGACCCCCGTACTACGGCTAAATACGCCCATGTAATTAATGAGACTGCTGCTGCTGACTTTATCGAACTTTAAAAAGCAGGGATATACAAGAGCAATCTCCAACCGCTATTTCAATACGCTTCGGTTTTCGCGCTTGTTGAGATAATGAATATTATCTCAAGTGAAATCGCTAGAGGGTTACAAACACCCTCGATTGTCAGTGACTCTTCGACGGTGTTCGACCTATTTGCTTGTTGAAACTGTCCGATAAATCGATTAGTAGACATTTGAATACTCTAATATGCCGACTAACTGACATATATATGTCAAGCGCAATCAATTCCCCTTCTTATCATTTCAATTAATTCCTCAATTTGGAGGATCGTGTTTGCCCAATATCGAACTTTTTTTTTGATACACTGGGGTACTACTAATATTAATCTCACCCAGGAACGGACAGCATGAGTACAGGCGTAGTAAAGTTTTTCAATGCAGAGAAAGGATTCGGTTTCATCCTTCAAGACGATGGAGGAAAAGATTTGTTTGTGCATTGTTCCCAAATCCAGAGTGCAGGCGATAAAACGCTTAATGAGGGTCAGAAAGTAGAATACGACATTGGACAAGGAAAGAAAGGTCCATGTGCAACAAACGTTGTTCAAATCTAATGATCTGTCGATCGCTAATTTTAAAAATCTAAAGTAGAGATCGCAGTTTCCTTTTGCTGCTCCGTAATCCCTAGATAGCGTTTTAAGACTGCTAAAGTCTTATGCCCCGATACCGCCTTAATATGCCATAGAAAAACGCCCGCATCGCTCATGCCAGTTGGAGCTGAAGGAATTTTACTAAAGCCCAAACAGGTGTTTAAGCCGATTAAACTCGAAGATATAGCCGATCGTCCACCATATTAGGGCAAGCCAAAAACAATCTTAGAGATGAACGCTGCTATAGATGAAGAAATTGGAAGAAAATGGCAATAGTTGATATGAGTTAGGATTGGATTTTGCCGACGCGCTTCATCTGGCTAAATCCCAAGAATGTTCAGTGTTGTACACCTTTGACAAAAAGTTCGTTAAAAGAGGAAACGGAAAAGGTAATTGTGAAGTCGAAAAACTTTAATTATCCCAATTATTAATTATCAAAAGTGTTGAAAAAACACTCGAACAGATTAAATTCAAGGCATTTTAAGAGCTGTAATTCTGACATAATTGTTTAATTTCGATCGACTATCGTTTACTCGAAGCGATAGTTTACAAACATTTTAGATTAAAAATCAGTACCGACACTAACTGTTGGATTAAAATCGAAGTCTAAAGTAATTGGAATAGTTTTAATTTCATAGTCTATGGGAAGTAGATCGTTTCCTTCAAACAAAATTGCTTCAAACTTCTGGTAGGCTTTTTCACCCTGGCTGATGGACACATCTTAGTTAAAGCCTAGCTTTGTTTAGCACAATGAAGAGAGCGTACGCGAGAAAATAACAACTGCTCATAATAATCGGCTTCGGCTCGACGACTGGCAAAACAACGTTCA